>CAZLSZ010000096.1:0-1532 GCA_964562445.1 uncultured Gammaproteobacteria bacterium | reverse complement strand
TTCAAGCACGGTTTTTTCCCTATTCATGATGACACGCAGGTAGCGAGAGTAAATCAAATGGCAATTGTTCTGGCAGAAGGCATTTTCCCTGTACGTTGGGTGCCTGATTTAGGATATGGATATGGTTATCCTATTTTTAATTTTTATGCACCGCTTGCTTACTACGTCGGTGGTTTTTTTGATGTAATCGGGTTTGATAGTTTGACTGCGACTAAGATTATGATCGGTTTTGGTACATTATGCGCCGCTTTTTCCATGTATATTTTTGCAATGGAATTCTGGGGAAAAAGCGGCGCAATAGTTTCTGCACTTCTGTATGTATATGCTCCTTATCATGCCGTGAATATCTATGTACGGGGTGCAGTAGGTGAACTTTGGGGGTATGGACTTGTTCCTTTTGTATTTTGGGGATTATATAAAATTTATAAGTTGCTATCTTTTGAAAAAACTTCCCAATTACGTAATCGTAAGCTATGGCTATTTGTCTGTATAACAGCGGCGAGTTATGGTTTAGTTATTATTTCACACAATCTGACTGCTTTTATGATTACTCCATTTCTTTTTATACTTTCTCTTCTCTTATTTATACTGTTAATCCGCAATCGAAAAAGAAATGCTTTGTTTCTTTTTGTAAGTCTATTATTAGGTATAGTAGTATCTGCATTTTATTGGCTGCCGGCAGCAGTAGAGATGAAATATACAAATGTGTTATCAGTTGTTGGTGGAGGATCTGATTATAAAGATCATTTTGTATGTGTATCGCAGCTTATTGCCAGCCCCTGGGGATTTGGGGGATCAGCGCCCGGATGTATGGATGGAATGTCGTTTAAGATTGGAAAAGTAGGATTGATTCTCGCAGTATTGTCTCTGTCTTCAGTATTTTTTATCCGCGGTAAAGAAAAAATATACGCTTTGATTCTGGGAACAATTGGCGCTGCTTTATCCGTATTTTTGTTATTGGATTATTCGAAGTTTATATGGGATGCTCTTCCCCAGATGGCATTTTTTCAATTTCCATGGAGATTTTTATTATTGGTCGTTTTCTTTCTCTCTTTTATCGGAGGAGCATTTATCTCCATATTTCCTAAGTATATAAAATATATATTGGTAACGATATGTGTGATTTGTATTCTCGTATCGTATAAAAATGTATTTGTTCCATCACATATCATCACGAAATCTTCGGACGCGTATATTGATAAATCGGAGATAATGTGGCATACATCAAAGATTTCTGATGAATATATGCCTAGATCATTTGTCAGACCCAAATTAGGAAATAAGATTTCTGATAAAAAAATTATTTTCGATACTCCCAATGTCGATTCTAAAACATTACGAGCTACGTCTCATGAACAATCATTCTCAGTAAATGCAAAAGAGCATTCTAAGGTATTGCTCCCGATTGCGTATTTTCCCGCTTGGAAAATATATATCGATGAAAAGAAGATGTCATATACAGTATTGAATAGAGGATTGCTCGTATCTGTCCCACAAGGGAAACATACTCTTACGGCAAAATTTGAACAAAC
>CAZLSZ010000095.1:1333-1584 GCA_964562445.1 uncultured Gammaproteobacteria bacterium | reverse complement strand
AGGTTACCGGCACCAATAATAGGATAATCTGTCACAGCCAGAAAGATACGAATCACGAAAACGCTAATGACTGCTGATATAAGGAAATTCTCCTGATAACTGTCCGATTGAATATTTCTGACAAATACACTTCTCTTCCACATAAGTATTGTTGAGCAGTATGATGATTATACCATTTCCCTACGGAAGTATTTGTGCTACAGTACTTTTAGGATATGAATCACAAAACAGCGATAGTATGGCTTCTCGTT
>CAZLSZ010000095.1:0-1323 GCA_964562445.1 uncultured Gammaproteobacteria bacterium | reverse complement strand
GCCGACGACTGCACCGGCAGCATCAACCAATATCACCCTCTTCTCCCCAAGAATGAATGAACATGTTACACAGAAACTTATTATAGAGGGAAAAGCACGGGTCTTTGAGAATATGGTTTCCATCCGTCTAAAGAATAAACTGACAGGCAAAGTATACGGACAGACATATACCCAGACCAATGCGCGTGAAGCAGGAGAATTCGGTGATTTTCGCGCAGGCGTGCTGCTCGATAATGATGAACTCAAACCGGGGACTGAGCTTGTCCTTGAAGTCTTCCAATCCTCACCCAAAGACGGCAGTGACACAGACAAAGTAGCCGTTACGCTCATTTTCAGCCCCGTGGCAGAATAGTAACTAGCATGACACTAAGGCAGTCATGCTGAACGCGTTTCAGCATCTCATCCCGTCATCCTGAATTTATTTCAGGATCTCTGAGGTTTGATATCTTATTTTGTTATATATTTCGTTTAGAGATTCCGAAAAACAAGTTCGGAATGACAACGAAGAGAATCAGGATAACAATGTTGAGATTGCTTCGCCTCCTGCAAAGCAGGATTCTCGCAATGACAGAAGCCTCTTGGAAATTGGGATTGTTTATGCTACACTGCGGGTATGAAGCTGATTCATCGAATCACACTCGCGTTTACCATCCTGCTCCTTCCTTTTATTGTTTCCGTTCCACACGCATCCGCCGCGGATATCCGCACCGGCGACCAAGTGGTCGTAAGCACTGATGCTGCTGATATCAAAAATATCTATCTCTTCGGTGATACCGTATCACTCAGTGCACCTGTCAAAAATGATGTCGTCGTCGGAGGAGGACAGGTCGACATCGACAGTCCGGTCGAGCAGAGTGTCATGGTGGGCGGCGGCAATGTCACTATCAAAAATAAAATAGGCAACTCACTCAGAGTAGCAGGGGGAAATATCACCATAGATAGCGAAATCGTCAATGATCTGGTAGTTACCGGCGGCACTGTCGTCGTGACACCAAACGCCAAGATAGGAGGGTGGCAAAGTACTGACGTATGGCGGGCAAGTAAATCTCAATAATACTGTCGGTAAAGGCGTTGAAGCGAGTGTCGGGCAGCTCACGTTGGGACCAAAAGCAGTCGTCAACGGCGACCTTAAATACACATCAGATAAGAAAGCTTCCATTGATGCTAATGCAAAAGTAAACGGACAAACAGTCTATACACCGCAGAAAGAAGAACATGATAATACCAAAAAAACAGCGGGCTTTTTCAGCTCCGGTGCACTCTATATGCTCATTGTTGATATTCTGCTGGGTTTACTTGTCCTGTATTTCTTCCGACGATTCG
>CAZLSZ010000094.1:219-1588 GCA_964562445.1 uncultured Gammaproteobacteria bacterium | reverse complement strand
GATGGCGCCACCTCCACCTCCCAAGACTCAAAGTACCCCTATGAAACCGGCGGCAGGGCCTGTTGATGTAAAACCGGCAAGTACCAATGCCGCGACACCTATCTATACGGTCGCGCCGTCTGTCACGTCAGCGGCTCTCCCAACGCTCGGACAATCACAGGATGTGAAAGGTATTACCGTACAAATTGCTACTTCGCCCAAAGACGCATCCAAAGCACAAATGATCAAAACTGATTTAGGGAAATATGGGTTTGGTTCCGTGAATGTGCAGACTTCATCTGGACTTGAATCCGCTTCCACGATGATTAGTTTTTCGGAGGATATCCCGCAGACAGTTCGAAATACTGTCTTGGGAGGTGTAAAGAAGGTAACACCCGCAGTCACTGTACAGGAGCGGCAGAATGAAACGGCAATGATTTCAATCATTTTAGGGGAGCAATAATTCGTTTATTTTTCGTTTTTTGCTCTCTTGACAATGGCTGAGATTTAACATAATCTTAATATAGATAAAGCTGATAGCTTTACAAAAGATATGACAACATACACATTACATAAGACAAAAAAGAGTAGAGGGTTCACGCTTATTGAACTTCTGGTTGTTATCGGTATCCTCGCAATTCTTCTTTCGATTACGCTTATTGCTATCAATCCCTCAGCGAGATTTGGACAGGCAAATGATACAAAGAGACGAAGTGATGTAACGCAAATTCTTAATGCTATCGGACAGTATACAGCGACAAATACAGGGCAATTGCCTAGTGAGATTCAGTCAATGGATGCATTGACCCCAATGCCACTATCAAGTAGTACGGCTATGTCGACGTTATGTGCAAAGTTAGTTACAGATTATATGGCTGCATTACCTGCAGATCCGACACTGAATAATCAGGCGGGTGTATCAGATTGTACAGCAGCTACATGGGATACAGGTTATTCCATAGCAAGAGATGCTAATGGAAGAGTTACCGTATCAGCTCCAAGTGCAGTAAAGGGACCAATTCAAGTAACAAGATAAATTTTTTGAAGATGTAAACAAGAGCCACCGAAAGGTGGTTTTTTTGTTGCTCGTTAGGTAAAACTTGATAAATACTGTATAATAATTATATGGACAAAATAAAAATACTCCTCGTGGAAGATGATGAGTTTATACGTGATATCTACTATGAGATATTGTCGACAAGCGGATATACTGTCACAAATGCCATCAATGGACAGGAAGCATATGATCAATTGAAAAAAGGGACATGGGATCTCGTATTGCTTGACGTCATGATGCCGGTGATGACAGGTATCGAGGTATTGAAGCGGCTGAAAGAAGAAAAGGTAGAACCGAAATACAACAAACTTATTTTTCTTACTAATATTGATG
>CAZLSZ010000094.1:0-209 GCA_964562445.1 uncultured Gammaproteobacteria bacterium | reverse complement strand
TATCTTGATAGAAAAGGTAAAGGCATTATTCCCCGAAAATAGTTAGCGAGAGATTCTTCATCCGCTAGCAGAGCCGGATCCTCGCAATGACAGCATATGATTATTTGTGTGGGGCGGCGAGTTTCTCTTTGAACATATCTACCCATGGATTAATTGCAGGATTCTGGTCATATGCAAGACCAAGATACAATGTCAAGAAACTGCTATAG
>CAZLSZ010000093.1:0-1617 GCA_964562445.1 uncultured Gammaproteobacteria bacterium | reverse complement strand
GCCTGCGCGTCTCCCAGCGCAAACCGGAAAAACATGATGAAAGAATCATACAAATCCTTTCTCGGCATCCAATACACAATAGCATCTTTCGCGAACATCATTCGAGCCCCAATCTTCTTTAATGTATTCGCGAAAACATAATCTTCATTGTGACTATACTTCTCAGGAAAACCTCCCGCTTTCTTCCAAATCGTTTTGGTAAACCCCATCGAGCGGGTAGCGGGAAGATAATTATGTTTATCAATCTTATCCGGCATTACCAACACATACGGGATCACACATTTTTGAAAGATTGTAGTCGCGTGTCCTTTATTGTTCCCTGCCACGACATCCACAGATGGATCACGAAATTGTTCGAGTATATTCTTGATCCAATTCTCATGCAGAGTATTCCCTGCATCCGAGCAGAGAACAATTTCATTTTTTGCTTTTTTTACGGCAAGATTGCGCCCGACAGATCTATTGCCTCTTTTGACAAAATACGAGTAACCGATCTTTCTTCTGGCGAAGACTTTTTCATATGCTTTCAGAATGACCCGCGTATTGTCCCGTGACCTCCCATCAACGATAATCACCTCGCTGGGATGTACGGATTGCCGGAGCAATGAGTCCAAAAGCTTCTGGACATTTTTTTCTTCATTATAAACAGTCGCGATAAATGTCGTTTTCATATTATTATTTCTTCCATAACTCCAAATACACTTGTGCCACTTTCGTCCATGTTTGTGAGACGACCCAATTATACGCGCGATCTACCATCTCCTTTTCTTTTTTTGGGTTCTCTAAATAATATACCACTTTTTCGGCGAGTTCTTCAGCATCTTTGGCTGTCACAATCCAATCAGCATACGGCGTCATCTGTAGATAATCTTTCTTGATAGGATTATCATACACAGCAAAGACTAACCGTTTTGCAGCAAATGCTTCAAGTATTGATAAATACCGTGACAAAAACGCGAAACGATAGTGACTAAAATATTTTTCAGGATTATCCTGAGAAGCTCTGTATAATACGTCATCGGGAATTATTTTTTGCAATACTCCATCTCCAATAATGCACAGAAAAAACTTTTTATACTTTTTTTGTACTATTTTAAAAGCGTCAACATATGTTTTTATCCCCGTCTGTTCATCAAGTCTGCCATAAAAAAGAGCGGATTCTTTCTGTATATCCTTTGAAGATATTATCTTTTCTTTTTTATCAGTATCGACTGCGCCGTAAGATATATAGTCTGCCTTTGTGCCGTACCATTTCGTGATAAACTCCCCGATGCAGATATTGCCCCTCGTCAATTTCTCTGAAAGCTTACGGACGAGGATTGCCTTTCGCGCGATGGGGTATCCTTCATAGCCATGAAAGGTCATAAATACTCGTTTTGTCGGAAAGAGAAATCGGTACGGCAGATACCAAAAAAATACATCATGACAATGGATGATATCGGCGGACAAAATGATTTTCCGCAATTTCCAAATCTCTTTCCAGATACGAAATTTCTTAAACCAATCATCCTTCCCCTGAGAAATTTTATGTACCTGTATCCCTTCATACACAAACTTCTCTGCAGCATCTTCAGGAGAACTCTCAGCAATCACAATAATAGTATGCCCTTTTTTTAT
>CAZLSZ010000092.1:0-1667 GCA_964562445.1 uncultured Gammaproteobacteria bacterium | reverse complement strand
GTGTCATTTAAGTCTTTGATTACATCTGAACCTATGAAAGGTATGAAATCAAAACTTGGTATAGCGTTGGGGAAGGATGTCGGTGGAAGAGTTCATGTTTATGACATAGGTAAGATGCCTCATATGCTTGTTGCCGGTACAACAGGCTCCGGTAAATCTATTTTCATTCACAACATTTTATTTTCAGTTTTATATAGGGCCACCCCGCAGGAAGTTAAGTTAATTCTTATTGATCCGAAACGAGTGGAACTATCCCGTTACAACGATATTCCGCATCTATTATCGCCGGTTGTGACTGACACACACAATGCAGGAGGAATATTGAAGTGGGCTGTATCAGAAATGGAAAGACGTTACAAACTATTTGAATCCGCGAAAGTCAGCAATATTGAGGGATACAATATTAAATCGGGTTTTCAGGCATTGCACTATATTATGATAGTCGTGGAAGAGTTTCCGGAAGTTATGGCTGTAGATCAGGCAGGGGTAGAAAAAACCGTCATTAGATTAGCACAATTAGCGAGAGCAACAGGAATACACCTTGTATTGGCCTTGCAAAGACCCTCCACCGACATCATTACCGGACTTATTAAGGCTAACATTCCCTGTAGGGTTGCCTTCAACGTTATGAGCCAGGTAGATTCCAGGGTAATAATAGATCAGCCGGGAGCCGAGAAACTACTCGGACGTGGAGACATGCTTTTTATACCTCCGGATATTTCGAAACCCGTTCGTCTTCAGGCCGCATTAGTATCCGATAAAGAGATAGCGGATTTGGTAACTTTCCTCAAAAGCCAGGGAGTTGCTCCGGAATATAATCATGAAATACTCCAATCTGCTGAACAGGCTAAACCAGGTGCAGCCGGTTACAGTGGAGAAAGTGATGAACTATTTGATCAAGCCGTTGATATAGTTGTGTCCGCACAAAAAGCTTCCGCGTCCCTTCTTCAGAGAAAGTTATCGATTGGTTATGCCAGAGCCGCGAGAATAATGGATATGCTGGAAGAAAAGGGGATCATTGGGCCGTCGGATGGGGCAAAGCCCCGGGATGTCTTAATCGATGGAATGTATCATACGCCGGAATCTTCTGGATTTGAACACAAAGAAGACGATACAATTAGTGAGATACTTTAAACACACTTTTGCCCGAGTGGTAGAATCTAATTCATGACAAAATCTATAGGTGAAATTTTGAAAAGAGCAAGAGAAAAGAGAAGGATGACTATAGATGATGTATACAAAGCTATTAAAATCCACCCATCATACTTAAGAGCACTTGAAACAGACAACTATACGGTGTTTTCCGGAAAAGTTCATTCCAAAGGATTTCTAAAATTGTATTCTGATTTTTTGGGGTTGGACTTGTCGGAAATACTCGCTCTCTGGCGCAGAGAATATGAACATGAATTTGAAGATAAAAAAGAGGAACGATTCTTTCAAAAAAAGTTTGTAGAATCTCCTAGTTTTGTGATAACTCCGGGGGCAGTTCTTATAGCTTTTGTTTTTGTTGCACTGACAGCGTTTTTTGGTTATTTATATTATCAATACAGAAATTTTACTGGTGCTCCGGCATTAAATATTTTTTATCCGGGCGACAACCTAATAACCAGCGCCAGCATTTTGGATATTACAGGTAAAACTGATTTGGATTCAGAGGTATTTATAAA
>CAZLSZ010000091.1:0-1680 GCA_964562445.1 uncultured Gammaproteobacteria bacterium | reverse complement strand
ATGTGATCGATGCAGCATTCGGTTACTATATCTCACCGACATATCAGCAGACAATATACAAAAAGGAACAAATGGGATTTGGAGCGGCAGATCGATTTGTCGACCTCAGATATATCAATCAAATGATAGCGCATCATCGGGGAGCAGTGCTCCTTGCCGAACAGATCGCGGATAAGACAAATCGATCTGAAATCCAGTCTCTTGCTCGCGAAATACAGACAAATGAGCCCAAACTCATTGAGGAATTATATACATGGAAAAAAGAATGGTATAACGATGATCGGAAGGTACAGGATCCGTATGTCCCCAACTTGGGGGAAAATGATGAAACGGTGGATTTACGTTTCCTCAACGCGCTTATCGCACACCATGAAGAAGGCATCACAATGACCAAAGAAATACGCTTGAAAAGCAGTAGAAAGGAGATATTGGATAATGCCGATGCTGTCGAAAACTTTCTTAAAGAAAGTAGTATAACACTTAAAAATTGGCGATCAGCATGGTACCCGAACAACTAATATGGAAACAAGACACTATACCGTGAAAGGAATGCACTGTGTCAGTTGCAGCAATATCATCAAAAAAAAACTTACGAAACTTCCCGATGTCCGCACCGTTGATGTAAACTTTGCGACTGAAAAAGCGAGTATTTCATATGAAGAGAACGTTGTGGATGAGCATATTTTGAATAAAGAAATTGAAAAGCTCGGGTATACGCTTTCACAAAATGATAATCCTCATCATTCCCCGGATCTTCACGCAACACATACAGGATTAACCCAGACACAGGAAGAGAAGAAAAAGGAATTGGAGGATATGGAGACAAAAGTCGCTTTCGTCATGCCTATTACATTACTCCTTTTTGGAGTCATGTTATGGGAAATAGCATCAAAATTATTTGCTGCAGTTCCTGTTTTTCCCATCCCGATGCCTCTCATGAATACTATTTCTTTTTTTCTTGCTTCAGTGGTGTTGTTTTGGATAGGAAAACCTTTTCTCAACGGCGTTATAAAATTTATTACGTACAGAGCTGCAAACATGGATACGCTTATCGGCATCGGGACGCTGACAGCGTATATTTATAGTAGTATAATTTTCTTTTTTTCACCTCTTCAAAAATTGCTGAATGCTCCGGACACGACGTATTTTGATGTGACAATCGTGGTGATCGGTTTTGTGACGTTTGGGAAGTATCTGGAAGCGCGTTCAAAACAAAAGACAGGGGAAGCTATTGAAAAATTAATGCATCTGCAGGCGAAGACTGCGCTCGTCCTTAAAGATGGGAAGGAACGTGCAGTGCCAATTGAACAAGTGATGATTGGAGATAATGTTGTCGTAAAGCCGGGAGCGAGATTCCCCGTTGACGGAGTTATTATCCAAGGGCGTTCATCTGTGGATGAATCAATGGTAACAGGGGAATCAGTTCCGCAGGATAAGTCAGTGGGGGATACGGTTATCGGTGGAACGATCAATAAGCAAGGACATATTGTTTTTCGTGCTGAAAAAGTAGGCAGCGCTACGATGCTCTCCCGGATCATTTCCCTCGTTGAAGAATCATCCGGATCCAGAGCACCAGTCCAGCGGCTTGCAGATACCATTTCGAGTATTTTTGTGCCTGTTGTTTTGGTGATAGCAGTATTTGCGTTTATTCTTTGGATAACAATTGGGACGATGTTTTTC
>CAZLSZ010000090.1:1175-1697 GCA_964562445.1 uncultured Gammaproteobacteria bacterium | reverse complement strand
AAAAAATAGCCCTGTGATGTCTGCCGGTGAGGCGACAGGTGAATTTGTCAGAGGAGCATTGTTTGAACGAACGTTTACGACCATTTCCGTCGCCGGTACACATGGGAAGACAACCACAACGGCCATTTTAGCAACTATTTTCAATGAAAATAACCTTGATCCGTCGTACATCATTGGTACGGGAGATGTGAGCTCACTGTGTGTCCCGGGACATCTGGGGAAAGGAAGATATTTCGTCGTCGAAGCAGATGAGTACGCCACAGAGCCACATCATGATAAACGAGCTCGTTTTCTTTGGCAGCGACCAAAGATAATAATCATGACCAATATTGAGCATGATCATCCGGATATTTATCCGACGATTGATGATGTCCGTAGCGCGTTTTTATCCTTCGCAAATAAACTGCCCGCCAATGGCGCACTGATCGTTTTTGGAGATGATCCTCAGATCAGACAATTACTAAAAGAGTATGAGAAGCCTGTCATTACGTATGGATTTGGGGCGGAAAATGATTATGTTCT
>CAZLSZ010000090.1:0-1165 GCA_964562445.1 uncultured Gammaproteobacteria bacterium | reverse complement strand
ATGTTCTCGAACGAGTACATATTTCAGGAGAGCAGACGTTTTTCTGGGTGAAAGCGCAGGGTATCGGGCTGGGAGAATTTGTGATACGTGTCGCGGGGGATCATAACGCGCTCAACGCGCTTGCTGCTCTGATCGCGGCAAAAGAATGCGGACTGAGTCTGGAAAAAATTAAAAAAGGGTTGCTCGCTTTTCGAGGTTCAAAAAGACGATTGGAATATATCGGAGAACTTGAGTCGGGGGCTCTCGTGTATGATGATTACGCGCATCATCCGACGGAAATTAAGAAAACGTTAGGAGCCATGCGAAAACAGTATCCAAAGAAGAAAATAATTTGTCTTTTCCAGCCGCATACGTATTCCCGTACAAAAAAATTGTTTGAGGAATTTATGGATGCATTTGAGGCTGTAGATACGGTAATTGTTTCCGATATCTTTGCATCATTACGAGAAGAAAAAGATGATACGGTATCATCACAAAAGTTAGTTACGGCATTATCATCGCATCATAGGTCAGTTTTGTATCAGTCGACACTTGATGATGTGATACAATACATCAATAAAAGCAGATTCCGATCAGATACCATTCTGGTAACGATGGGAGCGGGAGATATCTATACAATTCACAGTAAACTGCGTTTTCAATAATTAGTGTATGGCAGATATTAGAGAAAAGATTGAAACAATTGTCGGCGAAAAAAGACTATTACATGATGAACCTCTTCTCACCCATACAATCCTGAAATTACCACAAATTGCGCAATATTATCTGGAAATTGATAACGCACATACGTTTATCAAAGTGATAAACACGGCGCGAGAGGAAAAACTTCCAGTATACATTCTCGGCGGCGGAGCACGGATTCATACAGATAAGAAAATTAAAGGCCTCGTTATTAAAAACTCATGCAGAAAGTTTGATAAGGTAGGTATAAAAGGCGGAAGCAGACTGCAGGAAAACGCGGGAGATCAGGTGCTGGTGTATGCGGAGTCAGGTGTGAATGTGAATCAACTCGTCCGATATACGATTGAAGAGGGCTTGGAAGGTTTGGAATATCAACTGGGCCTTCCCGGTACCATCGGAGGGGCAATTTATACCAACGCGAAATATATTCCCAAATATTTGCTCTTGAATAATGCGCTCCAATCCATTAGTATTTTGGGGAAAG
>CAZLSZ010000089.1:0-1701 GCA_964562445.1 uncultured Gammaproteobacteria bacterium | reverse complement strand
GAACCTCACCACTGTCTTTATCAATCCAAGGAACCGTGAGACCAGAGTAATCAACAAATAGCTTTTCACCTGCATGGTGAGTGATTCTCATGCTCGGTTTTAATTTCCCGATAAACGTCTGGTACAGTTCACAATACCGGCTATAGCTATAGCCTTTTGGGTAGGACTCTTGATATTCATACCATAACAGCATCAAGGTCACGCCTTTGCGTTTCAGCTCTTTATGTATCCGACCAAAATCAGGGACTGGATGTGTTGGGTTCTTACTTGTGCTTGGAAATAGGACCGCATATATCTTATCTTCGGTCCACTCATCTGCTATCGGCCATGAGAGTTTTGCCGCCTTAGCCCTTGCCAGATATCTACTTACACTACCTGCACCCAACTTAAGACGACGAGCAATCTCTCGATTACCCACAGCCTCTTCATGATGAAGCCTTAAAACCTCTTTAATTTTACGCATAGACAACTTCTCCGTTGGCATTTTTCTCTCCTTTTGTTTGACTAAAAACAAAAGAATAAAACGGTTATCTTGCATCATTTCGTTTGTTACTTATTTGTACAACAGGTGATCCACATCGTTCGGAATCAGTGATCCACTTACGTCGGAATTAGTGATCCACATCGCTCGGAATTGGTGATCCACTTACGTCGGAATATGCAATCCACGAATTAAACGGCTCAAATTATATCCCTTAACTGAAATTCTATTTGTGGTGCTTTGTGGAACGATATGTGGCGCAGAGAGTTGGAGAGACTTCGTTCTTTTTGGCAAAGAAAAACTTGTTTTTTTACGCCAACATTATTCTTTTGAACATGGGATCCCATCCAAAAATACCTTTGCACGTGTGCTTGCCGCCTTAGATGCGGAAGCATTTAAACACTGTTTTATTGAGTGGGTACGATCATTACAGAATGTGTTAAACGACACTATCGCGATCGATGGAAAAACGCTTTGCAATAGTCTGGATAAGAAGAGCAATATTTCTGCAATCCACATGGTAAGCGCATTTGCAACCAGTGCAAGACTGATTTTGGCACAACAAAAAGTAGTTGATAAATCAAATGAGATTACGGCCATACCAAAATTATTAGACCTGTTGGATTTGAATGGTCAAATCATTACTATAGACGCCATGGGGACACAAAAAGCCATTGCTAAACAAATTTACGATAAGGGTGGCGACTATGTTTTGGCACTTAAAGGCAATCAAGGAACATTAAATGATGATGTGCGATTATTTTTAGAAACAGAGGTACTGAAAACATCATCAACGGTTATTGAGGACAGCTTCGATGAAGCGGATAAAGGGCATGGGCGTATTGAGTTACGTAAATGCATTGTGAGCAGCCAAATTGATTGGTTAAAACAAAAACCAGATTGGGCGGGAATTAAGACCATAGCGATGATCGAAGAGTCTCGACAAATTGGAGATAAAATTAGTATAGAGCACCGGTTTTTTATCAGTAGTTTACCTGCCGATGCCAAGCAAATTGCCGGCGCGGTGAGAGCTCATTGGCTGATTGAAAATGCATTGCACTGGACGCTGGATATCGTTTTTAACGAGGATAACTCCAGAGTCAGAAAAGATCACGCTGGTGAAAATATGGCAATTATTCGGCATATCACTGTTAACATGCTGAGTCATGCGAAAAAATCATTCAAAAAGGTTGGGCTCAAAGCACTACGGAAAAAAGCAG
>CAZLSZ010000088.1:0-1719 GCA_964562445.1 uncultured Gammaproteobacteria bacterium | reverse complement strand
AAATCCCGCAGGACATAACTTTAATATATTCAGTTCACAGAACTTATTTAATTATGAGGGGTCAGGACAATTTCGTCCTATTGCAGCGCTCGTGAGCGCTATTTTGCATTTTGGTTTTGGTGATAATGCATTTTTTTATCATCTTTTTTCTTTGGGTATACATATCGGGAATACATTACTATTCTTTTTCATTCTCAAACATTTTTTACAAAAGAATATTGCATTTTTTTCTGCTCTTTTATTTCTTATACATCCGATGCAGGTGGAGTCGGTAACTTATTTTGCGTCGTTTGCCAATTTATTATTTTTCTTTTTTGGAAGTATCGCGGTAGTGTTGAGTCTGAAAGAAAAAATACGTTATAAGCGTTTTTTGTTTATTATTCTCTTTTTATTCCTTTCGTATTTCTCCAAGGAATCCGGTTCTCTCTTTTTCGTGATAGTTACCGTATACTTTTCCATTTTCAAACACAAATCAATTCTTTTTATAAGCATATTGGCGCTTATCAGCACTATTCTTATTTTCAGCAGGATGCTTATGGGAGCGGGGATATCATCGTTAGTGTTGGTGCCGATCGGGCACCTTTCATTGATAGATAGGCTCTCCAATATGCCCGCAATATTTTTATACTACCTGAAGACATTTTTCTTCCCGGGACATCTTGTGATCAATCAACAATGGATTATATCATCCGTTTCACTTTACGAGTTTTATATACCATTATTTATGCTGTGTGTGTTCTTTGTTGTCTTAGTGTTCATTGGAAAATATTTATTAAAACAAAAACGGCAAAAAGCGTTTATGATATTTTTCTTTTTTGCAGTTTGGTTTGTGTTGGGGATAGGGATGCATTTACAACTGATGCCTCTGAATATGACTGTGGCAGATCATTGGTTTTATTTTCCGATTGCTGGATTGATCGGAATAGTAGGTATTGTCGCGCAGGAGTTTTGGTATCATAAACAGCTTCTATCAAAGATATTGCTGATTGCGGCTATCGTGATTTTGTTCGTTTTTTCTTTGCGGACGATGGTACGAAACACGGATTATGCGGATACGCTAATGCTTTTCTCCCGGGATAGTCGTATCCATACAAACGCGCAGACAGAAATTATGCTCGGTCATGGTTATCTATCTCAAAAGAATTATAAGGAAGCATTGGTACATTTCAAAAAATCTATGGATATGCACCCGTATCATCTTAATACGTATCTTGTGGGACATGCGTATGATTTACTTGGGGAAGGCGAGTCGGCGCAGGCATATTTTAATAAAGTAATTGCGTATCCAGAAAATAAAAAGTTTGAGGCGCTTGTGCAGTATTCGTATGAGGATATCGCAAATATAAACACGTTTTCAGAAAAATGGACTCCACATGAGAGAGAAAATACAATCATGTATATTCGTAACGCATTGAAGTTATATCCTAATTCCGTTCCTCTGTGGGGAGATTTGGCAATTAATGAATATCGACTGGGGCATCAGGAGGCGGCGCTTCGCGCCGCCGAAAAAGCACGTGCGCTAGAATCATCTCCACAGACAGAGTACATTTACACAAGCATTAGTAATAAAAAACCACTGGTATTTCAGTGATATATCCGCAGATTATCATGGTTGAAGGATGAACGAGTATCTGGTATACTTAGCTTTATTATGCCAGCAATACAACGAAGTGAATTCGCATTAGCACTCAATCAAGTAGCCTCTGAACGAGGGGTGGA
>CAZLSZ010000087.1:0-1859 GCA_964562445.1 uncultured Gammaproteobacteria bacterium | reverse complement strand
TAAGATGTGAAAGGATATATTGTAAAGAGGCTATTTGTACCATTATATCTTTTTGCGAAGAAAATGTCACTTCTCCCCCGTCCTGCAATTTTACTATATAACTCCCGTCTTTCCCTTTTTCAATGGACGTATACGCAATATGACTTTTCTGTAAACCATTTTTTAACTGTTCAGGCTTCGAATTCTTCTGACTTGCCTGCACAAAACCGATGCTTGCAAGAGGGCTGATATAGTTTCCTTTCTCAAATCGTACGACATACGTCAGAAAAACCAATCCCGCGATCATACCGATAATGCCGGCAGAAAAAAATGCATATGCCAGCATTTTTTTAAATTTTCTTTTTTGTTTTCGTTCAGGACTTTTTTTTAGTAACATCTTGTACAACAGAAATTATTTTTTGTGCCGCGTCGGTATGAATCAATGCATGCGCTTTTGCCGAATGCTCTTTATATGATGCGATATCAATGAGCATCTCCTGGACCTTCTCCAAAAATGTACGCGAATTCAGCGAATGTTGATCCGCATACGTCCCTATCCCGACATTCTGCACAAGTAATGCGTTCTCTTTTTGATCACCTTTTTGCCCATAGGGAAGTGGAATCAATAAGCATGGTTTTCCTAAATACAATAGCTCCGTAACTGTATTGATGCCGGCGCGCGATACTACCAGATCAGCAGCCTGCATGAGCTGTACGACATTATCCGGTGAGATAAATTTCTTCACAACATACCGTTTTCGCAACTCTTCAGGAAAGTCTGCTGCCATCTCTGACAACCGTTGAAAATCTCGGAATTCCTTCGCATCTCCTGTCTGGTGAATAACATAATACGATTCCAAAAGCTCCTCCAGACACCCCTCTACCAATGTGTTTATCCCGTGCGCACCGCCGCTTCCTCCCGTGATATATAATGTCGGCCGTGAAGTAGGTTGATAAGAGGATTTTTTTACCGCTTCAAGAAACTCTTCACGAACAGGATTGCCGGTAAACACAATTTTCTTCTTCGGAAAGTATTTTTTGGATTTCTCCCAAGATATACATACCTTATCAGCAATTTTGCTCACTATTTTATTAGCAAGCCCTGCTAGGAGTATTTGCTCATGCACAACAATAGGAATTTTAAGCGCCTTAGCCGCAAACGCCACCGGAACAGTGACATACCCACCGAACGATAAAACAACATCAGGCTTGTAGGATTTCACGATGCGAAACGCCTGCACACTCCCCACCGGCACTTTCAGCAGAGAAACTGCCGTCCTTTTTGAAAATTTCCGCTGGAGCCTGCCTGCCGTGATCGTTTTAAATGGAATACCCAGCTTTTGTGCTGTCTGATATTCAAGAGATAACGCGCTATCTCCTTCAAACGCGTGTTTTCGCCCGACAATCAAGACATGCCAATCTGGGGGAAGCTGCTTGATCACCGCAAGCGCGGGAGAGAAGTGTCCGCCACCACCCACGGCAATTAATAGTTTCATACACTAAGTATATCACTATTGCAGTATTGTGATACGGTTTAATTTAGACAGAATTTTTACGAATATTCAGGAGAATGCCTATTGCAGAAAGATCAATAACGAGCGCTGATCCTCCGTACGAAATAAATGGCAGCGGTACACCGGTAAGCGGCACAAGCGCGGTCATCGCGGCCAAATTAATAACTGCCTGAATACCGATGAATGAGATGATTCCGCCCGCAAGTAATTTGCCGAAGGTATCTCGCGCCTTGGATGCGATAAAAAAGCCCCGCCAGATAAACGCGATATACACAAGGATCAACGTCAATGCGCCGATAAAACCGAACTCTTCCGCGATAATAGGAAAAATCGAGTCCGTCACATTTTCAGGAAGATAGGCATATT
>CAZLSZ010000086.1:0-1861 GCA_964562445.1 uncultured Gammaproteobacteria bacterium | reverse complement strand
AGGAGCTTACATTTTTATGACCCAAATCGTCATGGCCGAATATCTATCAAGAGATCGTGATAAAATTGTTCAACACATCATTATAATACTGATAGTCGCATTAATAATGTCAATATTTACTGCAATCTATAAACCTGAGATCGGAGTAACAATTGAAAACATTAATCAACAATGGAAGGGTCTGTTATCTCATAAAAACCGTTTAGGCGGGTTATCGGCCTTTGGAGTTTTGATGGGAGTTATATTTTTCAAAAATTTTAGGTTAGCAGGCTCGGCGATAATAGGGCTTGGATTGTTCTGTCTATTCAAGAGCCAATCTTCCGGCGCATTAATTGTGTTATTGTCAGTACTAACCATATACATTGTTCATTCTACTCTATCAAGGCGAATTTACAATTATTTCATGTATGCTTCGATAGTATTAGCGTTGACAATGACTACGATTTCGAGTGACATATTATCAAACTCATTGTCATATTTTGGCCGCGATGCTAGCTTAACAGGTAGAGTGCCTCTATGGAAAGAAATCTTCGCAAATGGTTATATTAACGCTATTGGATATGGCTTCAATAATTTTTGGAATCCGGACAAGCAAAGTTATTCAGATATTTCAAATGCAATTGGATGGCAGCCCTTCTATTCTCATAACGGATACCTAGAGATGATGATTATTCTGGGATGGCCCGTATCAATATTTCTAATTTATACTATATCTAGATTTTTTGCAAAGATTTCACGCGAAAATGAATTCTTTAATGAATCGCTGATTATATTATTTTTTATTCTATATAATTGGTCCGAGGCATCGCTAACGCAATATGATAATCCCCTTCTTATGTTTTTTTTAGTTTTCTTATTTAGAGCATGGCGAAGAGCAAATCAAAAAGATGCAAAACTTCGGGGTATCTGATGAAAAAACGCAGTCTGGGCATTAATTTTTTTAGAGAAACCTACCTTAATATTAGTGAGCAATTTATATATAATCAGTATACTGCCAGTGAGAATGCTAATTTATTCGCTTTGCAGAGGACGGCCAGATTTAATAATCTTTATGCGCCAAATTTTTATATATTGAATTTTAATAAATACTCACTTTACGCTTATAGGATTATGGGTTTAATTAGTAACCGTGCGTGGGTTAGAAGACTTTCGCAATGCGACATCCTTCATATACATTTTGGATTTGATGCTTTTTACATATTACGCGTGTTGAAAAATACGGATTGCAAAGTTGTGGTAACTTTTCACGGCTATGATATTAATCGAAGAGAATCAAAAAATATTTGGTTTAGAAAATATAAAAATAATATTATGAAAGTATTTGAGCGGGCAGATAAGATAATTGCGGTGTCAGAATTTATTAAATCACAGTTGTTGAATGCTGGCTGTCCTGAGGAAAAAGTCGTAGTATCTTATATTGGTAGTCCGATATCTATGGATCTGCCACTGTCCAGAAATCAAAAAGATGATACTATTTTATTTGTCGGTCGACTAGAAGCGGTTAAAGGATGTGAATATGTCATCCGCGCGGCAGCTGGCGCACAAAAAAGGGGCCATGATATAAATTTAAAAATTATTGGAGATGGAAGTTTGCGAATGGAGCTTGAGCAACTTGCCGCTAAACTCGACTGCAAATGCACATTTATGGGGTCACTGCCAAATGACAATGTTAAAGATGAAATGCGTCGTGCCCTGATATTATGTAATCCTAGCGTGCCGCTTCCAAATGGTGAATGTGAAGCATTGGGCATGGTGTACATTGAGAGCCAGACTGTGGGAACGCCGATAATAGCTTTTAATGTTGGTGGCGTAAAAGAGGTGTTGCCACCTGAATTACATTCTCATTTGGTGCCGATTATCG
>CAZLSZ010000085.1:1596-1880 GCA_964562445.1 uncultured Gammaproteobacteria bacterium | reverse complement strand
TATGATAAAACACAGTGCGAAAAAATGGGGATGGAAGCGTTTCTTTCGATTGCCCGCGCTGCGGGGGACGCTGTCTCGCCCAAGTTTATCGTACTTGAATATACTCCCGGAAAATCATCCAAGAAAAAAGTCGCGTTGGTAGGGAAGGGAATTACGTTTGATAGTGGCGGCATCAATGTCAAACCTGATCCGCATATGACGGATATGAAATGTGATATGGCGTGTGCGGCCGCCGTTCTGGGTGTTTTTTCCGTTATTTCGGAGCTCAAACTGGATTTTCCGGT
>CAZLSZ010000085.1:0-1585 GCA_964562445.1 uncultured Gammaproteobacteria bacterium | reverse complement strand
ATCGCCGCGACACCCAACCTCATCTCGGCTACCTCTGCTGTCCCGGGTGATGTCGTAAAAGCGATGAATGGGAAGACGATTGAAATACTCAATACAGATGCTGAAGGTCGGGTGACCCTTGCAGATAGTCTGTCCTATGCCGTCAAACACGGAGCTACCGAAATTATTGACCTCGCTACATTAACTGGTGCATGTATGGTTGCGCTGGGTGATGAAGTTTCCGGACTGTTTGTGAATAATCAGGAACTCGGCCAGCGGATAAAGAGCGCGGCGTATGACGCAGGGGAACGAGTATGGGAAATGCCGCTTGAAAAAGGATATAAAAAACTCAATAAAAGTGACATTGCGGATATCGCTAACCTTTCAAGCAAACGATATGGGGGAGCAATAACGGCGGCGCTTTTTTTGGAGGCATTTGTAGAAAACCTTCCTTGGGCGCATCTTGATATCGCGGGGCCTGCATTTCTTTCCTCGCCAAGTGAGGTTTCTCTCAAAGGAGGAACGGGGTTTGGTGTGAGGACACTCCTCAATATGCTGCAGGGGAAATAACCTATTGACCGTTGAGAGATTCCCGATCAGGTCGGGAATGACAGTTAGGTGGGTCAGGTTTGCTTCTTTCAATTGAGATTGCCACTCCTGCATTGCAGGCTCGCAATGACATTGGTTATTATTTTCGTGACAAGGGTACCTCATGTATGGTAAAATAAGCATATGATTTCAGTCACAGATTTACGCGCGGGTACAGCATATGAAGAAGACGGCCAATTTCTGACTGTATTGTCCTACGAACATATCAAAATGGGCCGGGGCTCTGCAAATATCAAAGTTAAAGTCAAAAATATTAAAACAGGCACAATTGTCGAAAAAAGTTATATCAATGGCGCGAAAGTACAGGATATTACCGTCCCAAAGAAAGAAATGCAGTTTCTGTACAAAGATGATGAACTCGCGTACTTCATGGATCCGCAGACATACGAACAAATCACTATCGCTCTCAAGACACTCCCCGAACATATCTATCTTAAAGATGGTATGACACTGCCTATTAGTTTTCTACAAGGTGAACCCTTGGCTCTCATCCTTCCGCCCAAAATGACGTTCAAAGTAGTAGAGACCGCACCTGGTGCGAAAGGGAATTCCGCGACCAATGTGTTCAAAGACGCAGTTTTGGAGAACGGTATGACAACAAAAGTCCCATTATTTATCAACATAAATGATGAAATACGTGTTGATACTCGAACAGGCGCATATTCTGAAAAAGCTTAATCATGAACTCAGACTTCTTACGGGTATTAACAGAAAAGTCTTTTTTCTATCTTTGGATTGGCGAAATCCTTACGCAGGTCTCGACGCATCTTTTTAATTTCTTTCTCATTCTTCTCGTATTTAAGCTCACACAGTCAAATACAGCCGTATCTGGTGTTGTTATCTCATTTACCGTGCCGGCGATTCTGTTCGGTTCACTTGCAGGAGTATATGTCGATCATTGGGATAAGAAGAATGTTATGGTAGTAAGCAATATTCTTCGTGGTGTTATTCTTTTGATACTTTGTGCCACTATGAATTGGGTCGCGATGGTCTATGT
>CAZLSZ010000084.1:0-1913 GCA_964562445.1 uncultured Gammaproteobacteria bacterium | reverse complement strand
CATACAGCTCGCATTGCATATCATTTGTACCATCCTCGTTTTGTTTTTTTTGAAACGGTTTTTTTCGTTGCATATTGCATTTTTTCTTTCTCTGATTTTTCTCGTTCATCCGACACAAGTTGAATCGGTTTCATATATCGGCGCGAGTCAAAGTGAATTATTTTTTCTTTTTGGCATGAGTGCGTTGCTCATTAGTCTTAAAAAGCATACGAGCATGCTTCAAATGGTCACGATAAGTGTATTAGTTCTTTTGGCGTTACTAACAAAAGAAACAAGTATATTATTTGCCATCATGATAGTAATCTATCAAGCGTTATTCTTTCCCAAAAGAGTACGATCTTTTATTATTTTTATCCTTGGGAGTGTTGGTGTATATACTTTTATCCGCTTTGGACTTTCGCAGATTATGCTTGAACATAATAATCACATTCCTATTGGAGATCTTCCTTTGCATGAGCGATTATTGAGTATACCCGCTATTATATTTTATTATTTACAAACATTATTCTTCCCAATTACGTTATCAATTGATCAATTATGGTTTGTGAAAGTGATTGATCTGCAACATTTTTATTTACCACTAATGATTGATTTTGCGTTTCTTGTATTACTTCTACTATTTGGGTATAGAGTATATGTAAAAGAAAAATCATACGTTCGTTTATATGTATTTTTTTCTGTGGTTCATTCTTGGCATGGAAATGTCTATGCAGTTTTTCCCTCTTGATATGACTGTCGCTGACAGATGGTTTTCTTTTCCTATGATCGGATTATTGGGGATGATTGGAATAATGATGCAAACTATTCATCTGCCTTACGGAAAATTGAATAAAAACGTACTTTTATTGATTGGGATTATTTTGATCACAGTACTTTCTCTTCGGACAATGGTACGAAATAGTCAGTGGGTGGATAATATGACACTCTATACACATGACAGTAAAATTATTGATAATTACATGATAGAAAGCAACTTAGGTGTTATGTACCAGTGGCAAAGTGATTTTCCCCAAGCACTTGTACATTATCAAAAGTCCGTTGCGCTTTTTCCCATCGTTGAGAACGTAAGTAATCTGGCTAATGTCTATATATTATTAGGAGATAAAACAAATGCACGGAAATATATCTATCAGCTACTTTTGGTACCGTATCAGACGAAAGAAATGTATGCAAAACAATTGATATTTGGTTCATCTCTTCTTATCAACAATGATTCTCCCGGCGTTGCAAAAGATTTTGTCACAAAGGCACTGCAAAAAGATCCTACCAGTGCTGCATTGTGGGCGTATCTGGCAATAAGTGAGTATAGATTGGGGAATGATTCGATTGCATTACAACACGCGAAAAAAGCGACCCAATACTCCAATGCACCGGCATATAGTGAGCTACTCAGGATGATACAAAATCACGAAACATTACCCAAAAATATATCGATTTTATTGTAGAGCATTGTTTCGTACTCAAATTGTTCTGCCTAGTTTATACTTGATAAGTACTATCACATGTATTACAAAACTCACTGGTTAATTTATTTGCGTTGAGTAATTTATCAAGTTTTAATACAATGTTTATATGCAGCGAAAAGATATCTCCGAAGAAGTGGAGGAATTTTCATTCAAATCTCTTTTTATTCCCTTTACAAACTCCAAAGCGATACACTGGATAGTGATTATCGGGCTTATTATCTATAGCAATATGCTCTTTAATGGATTTGTCGCGGATGATCTGACATTGATTGTACAAAATAATATAATCCATTCAATAGCAAATCTCCCCACATTCTTTTTTTAAGCGTATATAAATCCTACAGGAGCGGGACTCCTTACCGGTACATATTATGCTCCAATTCCACTCGTTGTTTTTTCTACTATATATACATTATTTAGTGACGTGCCATTCTTCTTTCACTTTTT
>CAZLSZ010000083.1:0-1957 GCA_964562445.1 uncultured Gammaproteobacteria bacterium | reverse complement strand
CCGATTTGGTACTTTTGGATATCATTATGCCCAAAAAAGATGGATTTGAAGTGCTGGCGGAAATGGGGAGGCAGGGATGGATTAATCAAATCCCCGTTTTGGTCTTTTCTACCCTCGGTCAGGAAAAGGATGTTGAGAAAGCGCGGCAGCTCGGTGCGAAGGGATACATCAATAAAAGCTTTTTTGACTTTGACAAATTGTATGCAAGAATCATAGAATTGAGTAAGAGGTAATAAATAGTTGCCCGACCTACCCATGCTCATTACAGATGACCAACTAAAAGCTTTACTAATAAATGTAAAAGTTGCCGACCAGAAAAAACTCCTCGAAGTTGCCGCGTACGCAAAAAATGCTGATATCACTCTCGCTGACGCATTGATAGAAAAAGATGTCGTCACGGATGAAAATCTGGGAGTGCTTATCGCGGATGCCGTGAAGATTCCGTTTGTGGTGCTGGGTAAAATTTCCGTTCCGGAAGAAGCATTTCGTGTCATTCCCGAACGCCTCGCACGAAAGTATAAAGCAATTCCTTTCGCCAGAGATAAAAATGGTATTAAAGTCGCGATGGCTGATCCGACCAATACACTTATTCAGGAGATGATCGCCAAAAAAACCGGGCAGAAGGTATATGCGTATCTGGCCACGGAACGTGATATTTATAATAAGCTGTGGCTGTATCGTCGGGATCTGCAGAATACATTTGATGCTTTGGTTTCAGAACAGGTGCGAAGTGCCGGTAAATCAACCTCTATGGATATACCGATCGCCAAGATTGTCGATCTAATTATTCAGTACGGGTATCAGGATCGGTCGTCGGATATTCATATTGAGCCGGAAGAAAAAGATACATTGGTCCGTTTCCGTGTCGATGGTATCCTCCATGATGTGCTGCTCCTTCCCAAAAAACTGCATGAGCAGATTGCGACAAGAATTAAAGTACTTTCTGCCATGCGTACTGATGAGCATATGTCTCCACAGGATGGAAAGATGCGAATTGCGCTGGATGAAGAGGAGCTTGATATCCGTGTTTCCATTCTCCCGGTTATTTATGGCGAAAAAATCGTTATGCGTCTTCTTGCCTCCCGTTTCCGTCAGTTCTCCCTGACTGATTTAGGAATGACCGCGACTGATCTGGAGAAAGTCACGCGAGCGTTTAAAAAATCATTCGGGATGATTTTATCGACAGGGCCGACCGGTTCAGGGAAATCTACTTCGATCTATTCTATTATGAAGATTATCAATACGCGTGAGAAGAACATCACAACGATTGAGGATCCTGTCGAGTATCGACTGAAGGGAATTAATCAAATTCAGACTAATCCCAAGGCTAATCTTACATTCGCGAGTGGCTTGCGTTCTATTCTCCGTCAGGACCCCAATGTCATTCTTGTCGGAGAAATTCGTGACTCTGAGACTGCGGGGATTGCGGTAAACGCGGCACTTACCGGTCATTTGGTGCTTTCGACACTCCATACCAATGATGCTTCGGGTGCTCTGCCTCGTCTGACAGATATGAATGTGGAGCCATTTCTTGTCGCGTCGACGGTGAATGTCATTATCGCGCAGCGTCTCATCCGAAAGATCTGCGAGATGTGTAAGGGATCGATTGATGTCACGTATGATGAACTCGCGCAAAATTTGGCAGAAGATATCATCAAAAAACATTTCGGGACAAAAAAAGATATTCGTATTTATAAAGGCAAAGGATGTGAAGTGTGTCACTATACCGGTTATTCCGGACGACTTGGTATTTTTGAGGTGCTTGAAGTAACAAATAATATTAAAAAGTTAATAACTCAGAATAATGACGCGAACGCGCTTCTCGAACAAGCGGTTGAAGACGGGATGAACACGATGCTTGATGATGGGTTGATGAAAGTGATTAAAGGAGATACCACGATTGAGGAAGTACTCAGAGTCACCAAAGTTGAGGCATTATAATATGGTTGTAAAGACA
>CAZLSZ010000082.1:1304-2164 GCA_964562445.1 uncultured Gammaproteobacteria bacterium | reverse complement strand
GCTTCTGCCGTAAACATCTTGAAACCGCATTGCGTGTCAGTGATCTCAGGCATACCGATTATCAATTTACGAAGTAATATGGCACTGCGAGAAATAAAGACACGTATCCCAGGTGCCCCTTTTCTCTTTGTATTTCGTGAACCAATGGCGATATCATATTCTCCACTTTCCAAATATGGGAGCAGTTTATCTATTTCTTCAATTGGTGTTGCCTGATCCATATCAGTAAACAGTCGATACTTACCTGTAGCAGTAAGCATACCCGTCGTCACTGCGCCTGCTTTACCATAATGAGGATTTCTAATAAGCTTAAAATTGGGATTATCTGCAATATATTTTTCGATAAATTCAACACTTCCATCAGTAGATCCGTCGTCTGCGATTATGACCTCATACTCGATCTTTTTCTTATCCAATACACGCTGCACCTTATCCAATACACCCTTTTGAAGATTAGCCATTTCGTCATAACATGGGATAACTATCGATAAATAAATGGAATGCATATGTATTACATCAATCTCTTTACTGTATTATATACTACCATGCATCCAATAAAAAAGAGAGAAAATGTCACAGCCATAAAGGCTTCGATATGTCATCTAATGCTAAATTTATAGAATTTTAATATTAATATATTTACTTTTAGTATAATTAATACTATAATTATCTTATGAATTCTTTAAACACTCCATTGAAATCATTTTTGGAAATCCCTTATGATAAGTTGGAAGAATTAAACTTGGACATCATTGAAAAGGCAGATTCTCTCACGGACGAAGAGTTCATCAAAGAATATACTTCATATTTATCCAAAGAGAAAAGAATTAAGGCCATTACTGTAGGTTTTACTGATATAG
>CAZLSZ010000082.1:0-1294 GCA_964562445.1 uncultured Gammaproteobacteria bacterium | reverse complement strand
TATGATAAAAAATATCTCCTTGATTCCCTCGAAAATCTTACATTTGACGGCTCTTCCATTAAAGGTTTTACGTCGCAAAATGAATCGGATCTGCGACTTGATATTGATTGGAAATCTATCCGTTTTCTACCTGCAGATGTTTTCGGACCGGGTAAAATAATCGTCTTCGCGTACGTAATGGATAAAAATCATAAGTACTATATCTCAGATTTTCGAGGACAATTAAAAAAATATGCTGACGCTTTACGACAAAAAGAAGGAATAACGGTGAATGTCGCAGCAGAAATTGAAGGATTTCTTGTAGACGGATTACATGCAGAGCAGGAATACACCAAAAACCATAATTTTACATTAATTTCTTCCGGAGGATACTTTCATTCTCTCCCGCTTGATAGACTGCGTATTTTTATTGATAAAGCAGCAGAAGCGCAAAGAGCAATGGGATTCCGCAATGAAAAAGATCATCCGGAAGTCGCTCCGTCACAATTTGAAATGAATTTTTCGTATTCCGATATTTTACGCTCTGCAGATCAAATTCAGTTATATAAATTAGTATGCAGACAGGTCGCGCGAAATATGGGGATGACAGCGACATTTCTTCCCAAACCGATAGTAGGAGTCAATGGCTCAGGTATGCATACCAATTTTTCTATCTCGAAAAACGGAAAAAATATCTTTTATGACCCAAAGGGCAAAGAAGGTTTATCTCCTACAGCGTGGGATTATATATCGAAATTACGAAATCATGCCCAAGAAATTTGTCTGACATTTAATTCATCAGTCAATGCGTATAGGAGACTTGATCCTGTTTATGAAGCTCCAAACCAAATTAAGGTCTCACCATCAGATCGCGGAGCGATGATTCGCATTCCCGTAGGGAATGAAAAAACAGCAAGGATAGAGATTCGCTCGGTCGCACCGGACGCAAATCCGTATCTGGTATATTACACATTATTAAGAACAGGTCATGAAGGAAAAAAGTTAAAAGTAAATGAGGACAAACGGGAACGGGTACGATTCCTCCCAGATAACATTAACGATGCTATCCGTCTCTTTAAATCAAGTGATTTTGTCACAAAAATTCTCGGCGAAGAAAATAAAGATAAATATGCCGCATATAAACAAACGGCGGCAGATCGCAGTCCCAAAGCGCTCGGATCATTTGTGAAGGACTCAGAAATTATGTATCATCATGAAGTCACGAACCAAATTCTCTGGAATAATTTTTAAACACGGCTATTTCATTGCCTTCCAAGCCTCAATAAGGTAAAATAACATAATCGCTTGGCCCCAT
>CAZLSZ010000081.1:0-2224 GCA_964562445.1 uncultured Gammaproteobacteria bacterium | reverse complement strand
ACGTTTATATCCAATTACTTCATGCAAGGATGAGTAATCTGAATTCTTCTGAAGCTCGGTGGGTAAATGAGCTCTTTATTGAAAGCAATCGCCTCACCGCTCTAGTAAAAGAACTACTCGATGTCAATAGAATTAAGCAAGGGCAGTTTGACTTCGTATTTAACGAAATATATATGCGGGACGTTATGAGAAAGGCATTAGAAAACGCGATAGATATGACGAGAGGACATGAGCTTATCTTTAATAATAGAATTACCCATAATCCCATCAAAATTGTAGGAGATTTTGATAAATTGGTACAAATGGTCACAGGACTCCTCAATAACGCTATTAAATTTTCTGAAGGAAACACAAAAATTCACATCAGCCTAAAAGCTTCGCAAGGTATGCTCTCACTCACCATAAAAGATGAAGGTCGGGGGATATCAAAAAAAGATCTGGCAGCAATCTTTGATGGTTTTTATAAAACAGCGCATGCAAGTACTATCCAAGGGATGGGCGTAGGTCTTATGCTTGCCAAACATATCATTGATAATCATCGGGGGAAAATTAAAATTTCATCAAAGGAGCATAAAGGAACCAAAGTAGAAGTACTTCTCCCCACACGAAAATAATCGTTCAATATCTCTCCAACACAACTCCTTCATACGGCTGTAAAAAATACTCTGCCTCCACCTGATTCTTCTCATCATGTGATGATGAACTTAATACTACATGAAATTTTCCCTCCGGCAAAAGACACGTTCTCACTTCACCTGAAAAATTGAGCGCAATCAGATACTCCTTTCCCTTATACAATCGTAAAAATGCATAAATATCATTATCATGAGGATCATATTCAGTATATGTCCCTTTTGTAAGAACATTATCTGACGCATTTCGCAGCATAATAAGCCTTTTATATAAGGAATACAGAGAATGTGCATCTTGTTGTTCATTTGCTACATTTCGTACAGTAAAGTCTTCTTCTAATGGCAACCACGGCTCCACCTCCGAAAATCCTCCAAAGGGAGACGCATCCCACTGCATGGGAGTACGGAAAGGATCTCTCCCAAAGCCCGGAGACCGATATTCTTTGGTATCATGTATCTTTTCCTGAGGAATCGGACGGACATCCTGCATCCCCAGCTCTTCACCATAATAAATCACAGGTATTCCAGGTAGTGTCAGCAACAAAACGGCAGCTGTACGGGATTGCTTCTCGCCAATTCGGGAAGCTAACCATGAGCGGTCATGATTGCCCATAACAAACTGAGGAATGTCATCCTCATCTATCGCATGCAGAAATTCATTGATAAATTTTCGATATTTTTGCGCATCCCAATCAAGCGTAATGAACTCAAAATTAAAAGGAATGATATTTTTATGAGCGGAAATATCATAAAATTTCATATAATGCGGCACTGCATTTTCTCCCAAACGCGGATATGCTTCCGTGACAAGAAACGCCTGTCCATATGTATAAACATATTCAGCAATCTCTTTTACATAAGGAAATAATCCCGGCTGATCTTTCATATAAATATGTTTCAATTGATAAAATGGAGATTGTTTCAAGCGATCATAGTCCGGATTTTCCGGCTCATCCGGAAAATCCGGATGCTTTACGAGATAATTAATTGCGTCAAGCCGAAATCCATCCACATGCTCATCCATCCAAAACTTGCATATTCCTTTCACCGCATCTCGCACCTCAAGATTATCCCAATTCAAATCCGGCTGTTCTTTGAGAAAAGAATGCAAATAATATTGCCCAGTTTGTTCATCATATTCCCAAGCAGAAGGATCAAATACGCTCTTCCAATTATTGGGAGCCTTCCCCTCAACAGGGTCACGCCAAATATACCAATTTCGTTTCGGATTTGTCTTACTCGATCTGGATTCGAGAAACCATGGATGCTGATCCGAAGAATGATTAAGCACCATATCCAAGACAATCTGCATATCCCTCGCATGAATTTCTCTCACAAGCTCTCGGAAATCATCCATAGTACCAGCTTGGGGAGAGACATTACAAAAATCAGAGATATCATATCCACCATCTTTCATCGGAGAGGGATAAAAAGGAGTAAGCCAAAGGATAGTGACACCTAAATCTTTCAGATAATCAAGTTTGGAAACAATCCCTTTGAGGTCGCCATATCCATCATTATTGCTGTCTTTAAAACTACGGGGATAAATTTCGTATAATACCGGACTATTCTTTAATAACATATCCAAATCC
>CAZLSZ010000080.1:0-2229 GCA_964562445.1 uncultured Gammaproteobacteria bacterium | reverse complement strand
ACACCTTCAGAGAACAATGGCCTGTCGGAAAAGGAAAGCTGGGATGATCTTTTGCATCTCCCCGGTACGACTATTTTTCCAAGTAAAACATTTGAGGATAACTACAGAGAACTCTTGGAACGGGAAGTGATTAAAGGATCAGGCGATAAAAAGAAGGAGACTGCGGCACTCCTGTATGCAAAAAGTGAGGTGCTCGGGGTGGGTATGCATGATGAACTGGCTCGTCATACAAACGCTCTCGATATTTATCTTAAGGTTGTGATTACAGATACATCAGTACTACAAGACGGGTTTGAAATTGTAAACAAAAAGACACTTTCATCCGTTATCCCGGATCACCTTATTCCGATAAAAAAGATATTTGGACATACAACAGGCCCGCTTTTATTCGATACAAGAGTAAATTATTGATTATTTGTGTAGTATATTTCCCTCCAATTTGTGGGCCAACCGGGCATATTTGGAAACTTTTCTTCTACAAGCCATGCGAAGTCATGAATTCTTCCCTCCCATTTATTATTCATCCAATAGTCAGCAGACCAATTAGTCCCGTCGATCATTTCTTTATACCAAGCCTGATTAACATGATACATCCTGCCGTGTTGTTTCCCCTTATGAAGGTGAGCGTACCATGTTTTTTTATTAACTTTTAAAGCGCCTCCACCGAGCCATGTCTTGTTTCCAATCTCTTGTGCTTCTTGCGCAAATGTTCCATATCCAACTTCGCTTAAGCCGTGTAAAAAATTATCAAAGTGATTCTTAGTCATGAAATAGCATGATCCTTGCATACTCACTGTATCATCGATATCAAATTCAGGAGCGATTCTAGTTCGTTGTCTATCCCACCATTCAGTCCCTCTGAGGCCGCTATCGCTTACTCCTGCCTGTTTAGGGAAGGTGAGATACATATAATCCCTATATGGCCTCGATTCGTTTATCTTCCAATTATCAGCATCTAGTGAATATCTGCGGGGGATTTGTACCCAGTTATCCTGAAGATGATTTTCGATTAACACTTTGTCAAAACCTTTTGCAAACATACAATGATCATCAGTCTTCATTATGTATTTTCCATGGGCGAGAGCGACTGCAGCGTTAATGCCCCACCGCATTCCTCGAGATGCTGATGGATGAATGTAAACGACACGTTTGTCTTCAACAAGTGGATCGGGCCAGTTTTCGTCAACGTTCACAATGATTTCTATGTTTGTTGCAGCTTTCTCAAACAAATCTTGAATTGTCTTTGTCGTGTACGGAGAATTTCTATTTGGAATGATTACAGAGAGGTCTACGCTCATCAGGCCGATTATAAGCTACCTGGGGCTACTTCACAAACATCCAACTTGAGGAGTGGTCAGCATCAAAAACGAAAAGCGGTTTAATATTATGAATTTGTGTATAAAGCAATATGGCTTTGCTGACCTGTTGACTTATTTCATCATGGTGGAAGCAGCGATAATCGTGGCCCGCGACAATTCCTCCTGGCTTAACTACTTTTGTCCATGCAATTACGTCTTGCATCACATAATCAAAGGTGTGATCCGCATCGATATACACAAAATCTAGACTGTTATTTGCAAAATCTGTGACTGCTTCCATGCTTGTTTTTCGAATTAGCTTACAGGGGTATTTTTCGAGTTGTGCTTTTGCAGTTTCATATCGCTTAACCATGGTATGTTCACCTTTACCTTCTTCTGTGTAACCTTTCGTTGTTGTCCAGGAATCAACACAATACAACATGCTTAAATTATTATTCTCACATAAGACTCGGGAATAGTTTCCAGAAGACACTCCAATCTCAGCGCCAGTTTTGAATTCGAGTTCATGTAAAAGCTTTGAAAGATCTTCTCGGGTATCGGGAAGCATGATAGGAGAGTCTGTCTCTACCGACACCTCGTATTTTTTCAATATGTAATTCAATGTCTCATTCATGGCATCCAATAGTATCACGTTAATGCTCTGTAGAGCTGCGCAACATTGTCAATATGGTATCGTTCAGCTTTTTCAATACACTTTCTTGAATAATCGTTATACAGCGTTGTGGATTCGTTTAGGACATCAAGGGAAAATAAAAACTCTTCGAACGTGTTTACGGGGAGGTATGCTCCTTGCATTTCTGCGAATGCGGGCTCATCAAGAGCGATTGTTGGGATGCCGAAAGATGCTGCGTTAACAATTTTTAAAGGGTTACTCATGCGGATTTTCATTTTTCGCATATACGGCCGCCAT
>CAZLSZ010000079.1:0-2241 GCA_964562445.1 uncultured Gammaproteobacteria bacterium | reverse complement strand
TAAAGGATGATCATATTAGCCACCAAGTGATTGTATTTTATGACCTTTTGTTGTTCATGTCTGATGTTTTCAGCAATAAGTCCATTATTTCCAAACATAACCCATTGTAGAAAGTCATTAAATTCTTCGCTTTTGCAGGTTGCTGAATGGATCATCTCTCTCATTTGAGATTCTGTGATATATTCTAGTAAGAATATAGTGCGTATCACCCGCCCCAGTTCCCGCAAAGCCAGGTAAAGTTTGTTTTTTCTTGAATAAGTTCCCAAACGCCTGAGAATAGTGGAAGCATTTACTTTTCCTGATTTTATAGACAGGGCAATGCGCAAAATATCAGGAAGATTGTTTTCAATAAGATCCCATTTTATAGTGTCTTTAAATAAAGAATCAATATGCTGAAATGTTTGTTCTTTGTCCGCACGATAAAATTTCAGATCTTTTATTCCTCTGATTCTGGGCATGAGTTTGATACCTAATAGATATGCCAACCCAAATACAGCTTCGCTTTGTGACTGTGTATCTCCATGGATAGTATCTGGCTGGATATCTGCCTTATTTTTTAATATTCCGTCAAGAATATATATTGCTTCATATACACCACATGGTATGAAATGGCTGAATAATGCAATATAAGTATCCGATAAATGATAATAGCCAATACCTCCCGATCCCATATAACGCACATGATACTCGCTTAGCAAATTCTGTTCATAAAGATCCCATTTAGTTCCGTCTACAGAAGTACTCTGTCCGGTCCCCCATATTTTGGGTAGAGAAAATTTATTATAGGCATTGATAACTTTGACAATTGCTTCATCAATTTTGTCTTCAGTTGAGTGATGAAGATTTAACCAGGCAATTTGTTTACGGTTGATACCGGTTATAGAACGAGAGGTCTGTGTAGGTCCCAAATTACATCCGTAACAAAAGAGTGTAATGATAAACCTACGTTGATGATCCATTAATTTTGTCTGATGCCCTGACAAAGGTTTAAAACCTTTACTTAGGCTTAGCCATTTCTCCATATGGGTTAATATGTCGAGAATATTGGTTTCCATCATCCTATCATCCATTGCTTTATTGATCTTGTCTAATATTATCGGGATAGGTTTACTTTTTATACGTTGGATAGAAAGCTCTCCATTTTCAATTTTGACCTGATCATTATCCGGGAACTGATCATCTGCACGCCAGGCAGTCTCACTTAATTTTCTTTTGAGATCAGCAATTAAACAAGGAATCTTGGTGTTGATTCCTATCTGTTCTCCATACTGATCTATTTGTAATTCATATTCCTCCCAACTGATTAATTGATCTCTAAAGTCGCTATACTTATCACTACTTTCCACAACCAGATCGCCTGATTTTAATTCCTGAGCAATAGTTGTAAATAGGCAGAGCTCAAAATAATTTCTTTGGATTTCAACATCAGAATAATTTCGCATGGAACTTCCTGTAATGAGTCTCCACCATTTATCTTGTATCCATGAGAGGTTTGTACTACCTGTATCTAATGTTGGCTTTCTACTGCGTCGATTAAACATTACTAAAGATAAAGCTTCAAGAAGAGATTCATCCTGTGTTGTGGAAAGAAGATTAAGATGGCTAATACAGTCAAAAAGTACCGAACGCTTATCTTGAAAAAGAGGCAACATAAAGGGAAGATAGTTATTGTTGGAATAAGCCAGTTGCCTTTCACAACGTTTCTCAAGTTCCTTTGGATCTTCTTTAAAAGAATCGGATATGGCATCGAAACGCTCTACTTTTGTCCCTGATGTTTGATAAGCTTTAATTATGTCCCGTAGGGTCATAACCAAATTATCTGTATCTCTGGTTTGCGAAATTTGATGCTCTTTTAAAGCATTCTGAGCACCCAGTACTATTTTTTGGATTATCCGTATAAAAATATCAGTAATATCATCCAAGGCTTTTTGTGTTTGGGACTGTATAAACAAGGTTACCAATGTATACTTCTTATGCTCCGAAAGCTTATTCATATCCGATATATTTAAAGCTCTGGCTTCTGTTATAAGCCGTTTTAACTTTGATTCCGGTAAAGAAATATTCTGGGGTAAGCAATCATTAAAACCCCTTAGCCAATGTAAATGCTGGACGAAGTTACGAACATTATTTAGAGTTGGCTTTTTAGGTTCCTTTTTAATAAGATCCCATAAGCTTTGAGAAGGATTACTTTCTAGATTAGAGGTTAGGATATTGTGAATCATTTTCTTGGAAGGATCAGAT
>CAZLSZ010000078.1:2140-2482 GCA_964562445.1 uncultured Gammaproteobacteria bacterium | reverse complement strand
CTGCTGTCGCTGTCTGATCGGTAATAGTACGCATACTGGATAGCTGATCTTTTACTTTTGAACCGAAAATAAGCTTAGGATAATGATTGGGATCGACCTGATCGATTTCCTTCTCCACTTTAGTCAAGGATGCTTCGATATTATCGATCTGGGGTGTGATTTTCCCCATACTTAATACAACTGTCTTGATACGATCAGATGTCGAACCTGTTTCTCCCGCGTCTTTTCCTTTCAAACCGAGAATATCTGCATATGGCGCAAGGGAATCAGTAACAGTCTTAGTACTGATCAGGCCATGCTCGGCTGCATTTAACAAATGATCCGCGTCATTGTAATACCACG
>CAZLSZ010000078.1:0-2072 GCA_964562445.1 uncultured Gammaproteobacteria bacterium | reverse complement strand
TCAACGCGGCAGTGACAAGCTGTGACTGACGATATGTCTTAAGACCGGATTGATACGTCGCATATGCAGGGATTGCGATGAGGATAGCAAGGACGATCACCACCAATAAGGCGATGTAGAGCTTCTTTGGTACTCTTTTGATCCGTATATTTGTTCTTTTTCTTTTTGGCATAGTATCAAACGTAACGCTGCTTTTCACAAAATCCTGTGACGGAGCAGCTTTTATTTTTTTCTCTTGTTTGGCAGGTCGTTGTCCTCCCTCATCATTGAACTCAATTTTATCAAATCCGGACATCTCGTATGTATACTATACTGAAGTGCTCTCCATTTTGTCAAATTACGAAGCACCTTTCCCCGAGACCATTGCCCATGGAGTTTTCAAAATTATCCATAAATCCAGCAGAATAGATTTTTTACGGGCGTATTCCGCGTCCATTTGTATACGTTTATCAAATTTAAGCTCACTCCTCCCCGAAACCTGCCAAAATCCGGTAATCCCCGGTTTTACGGAAAGCACCTCTTGCACTAATTTTTTTGTTTTCGGGTATGTTTGGTGCTGTTGCTCCAGCTCCTCAGGATAATATGGACGGGGACCCACAAGGCTCATCTCACCTTTGAGGACATTGAATAACTGCGGAATTTCATCCAACGAATGCTTTCTGATAAATTTTCCGACTCTTGTTATCCTCGGATCGTTCTTAATTTTATAATTCCCTCCCTTTTGCTGTTCTTCATATGCAGCTTTAAATTTGGGATCAGTCTTGAGGAGATAATACGCATTTACAATCATTGAACGAAATTTATAGGGATAAAAAAAACGATTATTTTTTCCTACCCGCCTCGGGGTGTCCGCCAAAACCGGCCCCTTTGATTCTACCTTTATTGCAATCGCTACCAAAATAATAATTGGAGAAAAAAGAAGAAGTAAAAACATTGATGAAATGACATCAATAATTCGCTTAACGGTATGAAAAATGATACTTTGTGTACGAGCTTGAGCCATGGCTACACCAGATCCTCATATGAAGTCCCGTTCAGGCCTTTTACAAATGTCTTTATCTTGGGGACAGAACCTTTTGGACAAATGAGAATGACATCATCCATACTGACTACCACTAAATCATTCAGGTCAATACCGACGACAAGCTGATCCGTTTCATTATGAATAATTGAATCAGTACAGCCCTCTACCATGATTTTTCCTTTTGTGACGTTTGCTTCGGTATTTTCGCTTAGTGCCTCCTTCAATGCTTCCCATGCACCGATATCACTCCAACCGATATCTGCCGAAATGACCCTCCCGATCTTGGGATCCATCTTCTCTAAAATTGCGTGATCAAAAGAAATTTTTTCAATCTGAGGATATTCTTCAGCAAGCACGGCATTGTACGAATCAGTCCCGTACGCGTCGTGAATCTTCTTCAGTCTACTGAATAAATCAGGTGAGAATTCTTCGAACATCTTCCACAATAACTTCGGGGTAGTTACAAAATATCCCAGATTCCATGCATGACGATTATCCGTTGCAAATTCATCCGCTAATTCCTGCGGTGGGGCATATTTGAAACTTAGAAATTCATTCACAGGCAGATCATCCACAACTTCTTTCTGTTCTCCGAATTCGATATAACCTACGTTCTGGTTGCCGTATCGAGGCTTCTGCGCGATAAAAACAATCTTATTCGGATCTTTCATGACCAGTTTCTCTGCTGCACGCAAAATCTTCCTGAACAATTCTTCTTTTTCTACCAGATGATCACTTCCCCAAAGTAATACAATTGGTTCGTCAGGATCAGTTTTGACAAATTGGGAAATGACAAGACCCACAGCTGGACCGACATCACGCATGTCAGGCTCGACAATGATATTATCTTTGGGTAATTCTGGCAATTGTTCCGCAATCGTTGCGGTATATTTCTCTCCTGTAGAGATATAAACATCCTCCCATTTAAATTCTGGGAAAAGTTTGTGGACTGCGATCTGGAGCATGGACTTATCTGCAATGATCTTTCCGAACTGTTTCGGAGAATTTTTTCTTGATAATGGCCATAGTCTGCTTCCGACACCACCGG
>CAZLSZ010000077.1:0-2559 GCA_964562445.1 uncultured Gammaproteobacteria bacterium | reverse complement strand
TCCGTTTGCGATGATTGCGTAGTTCATATCTAAGATGAAATTATAGCAAATTGTTTACCCTTGAGCAAGCAGGGGTTCTAAAGTGACCGTTCAGGAACAATCATTGCGATCCGCCAGCCGGCGGAGTGGCGATCTCAAATAACGGATGCGATTGTCATTCTGGCTTGTCCAGAATCTGATTCTGGAGCCTGCAGGCAGGCAGGTCGCCTGCTTTGCACACTCGCAATGACATGTGTAATATCCATACCTCACCGTATTTCCAGCACCTCATTATATTTTCGTGAGGTGCTGATTGTTGAGACAATACCCAAAAAAATAAAATTGGAAAGAAGAGAACTCCCTCCAAATGAGACAAATGGAAGCGTCACGCCCACAATAGGGATAATACCGATATTCATACCGATATTCACAAAAGCTGGAATCAGAATAAAAGAGAATGCGATAATCGAATATATCTTACTGAATCGATCGCTTGTCTTTAAAAATACCGTATATATACGATAACAGAGAAAAAGTATCGCTGCGATAATAATAAAAGAACCGACAAATCCCAATCCTTCGGCAATTGTCGCGAAAATAAAATCTGTCTGCCGCTCGGGAAGAAACCGCAATCCAGACTGCGTTCCTTCCGATAATCCTTTCCCCATAAATGCCCCCGACCCCACGGCAATCAATGCCTGAATACTGTTATAGGAAACCCCGAGCGGATCAGCCTGCGGATTCAGAAAGGTGAGTACACGCTGGCGCTGATAATCATGTAATATCTGCCAGACAAATGGCGCTGCCATTACAAATGGCAGCGCCAAAAATGCAAACCATTTTTTCGGATAACCATATACATATAATGAAATCAGTAAAACAAAAAGATATAATAACGCGCTTCCCAAATCAGGCTGTAAAAAGACTAATAAAAAAATGGGCGCGAATAATACCAAAATCTTGAAAAACATTTTTTTGGAGGCATGCTCCTGCTCAGAAAGAAAAGAAGCGAAGGAAATCGCCAATAACGGCTTGAGCACTTCAGAAAACTGCACACTGATACCGAAAAGCTGCACCCATCTGGTCGCTCCTCTACTCTCAAATCCGATAACAAACGTCACCACCAATAAAATAAGCGAAAAAATGTAAATATACAGCCGTAATGGTTTTAAAAAATGAATATTTATCTGCGAAAAAAAGAAAAATGCTGCAAGCGCGATAAGAACAGAAATGAGCTGACTTTGGAAAAAAAATGGATTGAGGGACAATAACGTTACCAGACTTACGGAAATCAATATGGTCACAGGCAGCAGTAGCCGCCAATCAATGCGGGGAATTTTTTTTAAACCTTTCTCGAGCATTATTTTTCAAGCCTTTTTACAGCAAATGTACCTTTTGTGAGCGTTTTGATAAGTGCCTGTCTTTTTATATCATCCTCAAAAACTTCCGGCCATTCAGGCAGCGAAACAGTAACAAATTCATCAAGTTTTGTACCTAATTTCTTACGTTCTTCCTGAATTTTACGCACTAATTCTCGTACTTTTCCTTCCGCGGCTAATTCCTCTGTTATAGTAGCATCCAAGTTGACCGACAATTCTTTCCCTTTTTTAAAGACAATTTCTTTGATATTTAATTCTGCCAAAATTAACTCCTGCAATGCGTCGGACAAAGATACACTTTCATCTCCTGTCGTAACGGTAATTTTTGCAAGTGGCTGCTTTACTTTAAGCTGTTGTTCCTTGCGCGCGCCCAATCCTAATTCGACAATTTTTCGTACATACACCATCTGCTCAAGCAATGTTTTATCCATTGATGTCTTCTTCGCGACAGGAAAATCCGTCAAATGCACAGATTCTTCATCGGTAAGATTGCGATACATTTCCTCAGAAATAAACGGCGCGATTGGAGCCATCAGCTTGCAAAGCGTTGTTAAGACCTCATAACATGTAGTATAAAATGCTTCTTTATCGTCTTGGTCCTCCGCTGTTGGCCCCACTCTGTCACGGCTGCGGCGGATATACCACGTAGAAAAATCTGTAACAAACGCTTTTATCGCGTCTATCGCGGCAACTGTATCATATTTATCCAGTGCTTTAGTAACATCCTTTGTGAGGGATGCCAAGAGCAACAAAATCCATGTATCCAACACATTTTGTGCTTTTTGCTGTGTAGTTTTCGTTTTTTCCGGCGTCCAGTTATCTAAATTCGCGTAGGTCACGAAGAAATTGTACACATTCCACAAAATGAGCATCGTACCGCGTACCTGCATTTTGTAATGATCTTCCGAGATAAGGATATCTTCTCCGTGCATGACAGGACTTCCCAAAAGATATAATCGAAGAGCGTCACCACCATATTTATCCAGCATTTCTGCGGGATCGGGATAATTTTTGAAATTTTTACTCATCTTTCTCCCGTCTGTCCCCAAAATAACACCAGTCACGGAAACATTTTTAAACGCTTTTGTTCCATACATCGCAGCCCCGATCACATGCTGTACATAAAACCACGACCTGATCTGCCCAGTATATTCGGAAATATAATCCGGAGGGAAAAAGTCTTCCAATTTTTCCTGTTTTG
>CAZLSZ010000076.1:0-2648 GCA_964562445.1 uncultured Gammaproteobacteria bacterium | reverse complement strand
GCGTTGTCTCAGCAAGGATATAATATTCTCCGTTTTGCTTCACTTTTACATACGTAAATGTGGGATTTATGGCAAGCGCAGGTGTCACAATTTTGTTCCACGGAGTCGTGGACCACGCCAGGATATAGGTATCTTTTTCTCCCTGCAAGGGGTATTTATATGTCGTCGCGGGATCTTTGAGCTCTTTATAATTCTCCGCGTCCATCGCGACTTCAAAATTAGAGATAGGGGTTGAACAGTGCGGGCAATACAGATTTACTTTATAGCCTTTATAAATGTGTCCTTTGTCATACATTTGCTTAAAAATCCACATAACGGATTCCATATATGGTGTATCCCATGTTTTATAGGCATTTTTGAAGTCAACCCATCTGCCGATACGATCCACATACCATTCCCAATCAGAGGACACCACATTGACGTATTGTTTGCACTCGTCAATAAACTTCTTGATACCCACGATCTCTTCAATATCTCTTTTTCGGGCAATTTCGAGTTTGTTCTCTACCTTATTTTCGATCGGCAGTCCGTGGCCATCCCAGCCCCACACGCGTCTGACACGGTACCCTTTCATCGTCCAGTATCTTCCGAAGACGTCTTTTGGAAGACTTGAGAGAAGTGATCCGTAATGCGGCATCCCCGTAACAAATGGCGGTCCGTCAAGGAAAGTCCAGCGTTTATTTTCGGGACGGGAAGTGATAGATTTCTCAAAAATTTTCTTCTTTTTCCAATATTTCGTGGTTTCCTCCTCCATTTGGGAGAAATGTACTTGCGATGAAACGGGTTTTAACATGTATACAATTGTACTTCAAAACTAAATTGAATTCAAGAATCAAGAAATGAGGAATTACTGTGCGCACCAATAGCAATTATTGGCACCGCCTGTTGATTTACAGGACGTGGCAAGAGCCCCGGTGTTGGTAAATTTCGTATTTGCTTCTTTTTGCTGCGATGCAGATTGTGGTTGAAAACATACCACTGTATCAGAAGGATTTCCGGTAAGCGGACTCGGATTGGTGACATATACTTTGTTCAAATTACTCGCGTTACTGAATGATTGTTTCAACTCACCCTCTGAAATTAATGCAGTTGTACAAGCTGTCAATTGACTGAGATTAACGGCACTGAGTGTCGTACCACCTGAATAACAATTCCCCCCGCCCTCGGCAGTCGGACTCCACGGCATCGCGTTATGAGTACCAAAGTAGCGGTTGTTTGCATTAAGATATTCTGCAGCGACATTTTTGAGACTCTGATCCTGGGCTCTCTTCAACTGTTCTACAGGATTGATGGTCGCAAGGAGGGCGGCAGCAAGGATACCCAAAATACCGATAACAACCAAAAGTTCAACAAGGGTAAACCCTTTCTGTTTTGTAGAGATTAAATGTAGCAGTTTTGATGTCATAAATTAAGCAGAGCTCCTTATTTATTAGAGCATACTGTAAGAAAGAATGTCAAGCAGGAATCTTTTTCTTCTCAACATTTTTCGGAAATTGTTCACGCCCGTACACATATAAAGAAATTATCATTATCAGAAATTGCAAAAGTCCGATAAATTCAGATTCCATTGAAACATCACCCTTCGGAGCTTCAGAAGGAAATAGTATCCCTCCGAGCATCATCAGCGAGATAAAAACACCGTTTGCAAGCAATGTAAGCCTCCACCAATTCTTTTGATAATATTTTAGCTGAAAAATGGTAATCAGCCAGAAAAGGACCATCGGAGCAGTCATGACGATACCATAGAGAGCATCTGACGACACCGTATCAGATGCGACACCGGACGAAGATTTAGGAAGCACACTGCTCAACAAAAGGACAACACTTAATACCAACGAATACCCCCATGTCGCAGTTTGCACCAAACCCCATTTCGGAACCTCCGGAGAAACAAACACCATTTTTTTACTATCCGGTATATAAAACTCACCTCGAGAGAGTCTGTACATCGCGTAGAGAAGCGGTACATCCGCTAATACGCTAACCATCAACATACCGATATCTCCAACTATTTTGCCATAAATAACGCTATAAAACTGAAGATATGGCGAATCCGGATAGAGCGTATAGGCAATAGACAAGAAATCCAAAATAATATTGAGCCATAAAAAATATTTCCAAAACTGAGGACTGCCGATCTTTTTATGGAAAATGTACGCATACAATCCTATCAGTTCTCCGAAAAACACAATGTGATGAAAAATAACCGGGAAAAGATCATCTGACGGCACTGAGGAAATGACCGCGAGATCATATAATGCAAAAAGACAAAGCGCCCAAAAAAATATTTTCCATTTCATATGTATTATATTGTCTTAAAGAAATCGGCAAACTGTTTACGAATATCCCGATGATTATGCTTTACCAGACTGGCGATAAAACTCGCGAGCGGAAGCACAACTTGTGTTTTTGTCTGAAAATATTCAAATGACTGAATGGTATTATACCCTTCGACAGTACTATTGATAAGACGAAGTGATTCCTCAGCGGGATGGTCCACGAGAAGCCTGCCGAATTGAAAATTACGACTCTCATGACTGGAGCATGTAAGGATGAGGTCCCCAATCATACTTCCTGTCGCGTCCATGCATAATTTATAGGTGAGACTGCAAAAATACTGCTGCATTTCTTCAATCGCGAGATTGAGA
>CAZLSZ010000075.1:0-2871 GCA_964562445.1 uncultured Gammaproteobacteria bacterium | reverse complement strand
CCACCCCACCTCAGATAACTGAATGCTGCCTTAGTATCATATTTTTTTGATTTATGCGGGGTATTAATCGCGCGAATATAACTTTTTTCCGCATTCTCCGTATCACCCACAGCCTCATAGATAAACCCAAGTGTCGTCAGATTACCATCATACTCGTATAAATCAACGGATCGCTTGGCATGTATGATGCCCAGATCAGGGCGACGCTGCATATTATAAAATGTTCCGAGATTGGTTTCCAGATCAAAATTATCCATGACTGTGACATCATGAGAGAAAAGCGGGATATTATCCTGCCAGTTTGTATTGCGGATCATACTCCGCACTGATAATATAACCAAAATAATAATAGCCACCATCCAAAGAATACGCGTATTGGTATAAGTACGTAAAACATTTTTAAGTACATACCCCAGCATACCCAGTAGGCCTACCATCGGGAAGTAGAACCATCTATCAGCGACTGTCATATCAAGTGGAACGATTTGTGAATGGATACCCATCCCGATACCAAACCACAAAAAGAAAAGCCAATAAAAAGAAACCTCACGTGTATGTCTGAGTTTTCTTCCAAATAAAACTGCTGCAAAGAATAAACCAATGAGCGTAAAAAGCGGCAGATAAAAATTAGAGAGTGTCGGCTGAGTTATCACCCACAGCTGATTGATTGCTAATTTCGCGGGATATAAAAATGTCCAAATATAATAGACGAGTACGGCCGGCATAGTAAACAGCCGCTGGATAAACGTAAGGTTATTAATGGGGATAACTGTCTTGAGATGCTCGTTATTAAAATAAATATGTCCGATGCCGAAGCGAATTCCGAAATAGCATAAAATCGCAAGTCCCGTAATCCATAAAATAGTTCCGATTTTTTTACGGTGGAATGAAAAGACGTATACGATACTCAATATACTAAACCCCAGTCCCGTTTCTTTGGCAAGCATTGATAACAAAAGAAGTAACGAGATAAGTAGCTGTACCCAGACTTTTTCAAAAAGCTTTTGATGTAGAGTGAGATGGAGCGCAATAATTCCGAAGAGAAAAAATAACAGATTTCCCGACGCCCCAATAAACGACACTGATTCCACCTGAATCGGATGCACAAGAAAGACAAGTGAAAGAAAAAAAGAAATTCCGATAGGAAAATATTTTTTGAATAAAAAATAAACCAGTATAACGTTTGTAATATGCATAAGCAGCTGCAAGATATGATAAAAAAACGTAGTGGTCCCCGCCCATGAATACACCCACGCAAAATATAATGCCGTGAGGGCGCGATATTGTCCCGAGGCAAAATTGAAGCTATTTTCGCTAAAGAGGAGTTTGAGATCTATCTTGTGAACATCAGGATTAAACCAGATATAGGTAATATCATCCCACACAAATTTGTTGAAAAGCATATTGGCGAAGACCACTAAACCAATAAAAATAATCCAGTGGATGACTTTGGAAGTGGTAAGAGGAAAAAAGAGTGACCGGAAGCTAAACTGTCCTTCTCCGTGCTCATCAATCTGTTGCATACCATCTAGTATAGTTATTTTTATATAAATGTGAAACACTTATCACTTGTCATTGCGAGGAGTCGAGCTGAGCTCGACGACGAAGCAATCTCATGAAATCGCCACTCCGCTTGCGGACTGCGATGACAGATCAGAGCTATCTTTTTAATGGACTTTCCAACACCCGGTATTATACAGCATAAAAAAAGGACTTATACAGTAGAAATAATAACGTTAAGTAAATGATATCTCAGTGTAGTTATGAACAAAATAATCAGCTTCATGAAGTTGCTCTTTTGTATGCGTTGATAGAATCGCAACTACTCTCATTCCTGCATGCTTTCCCGCGGCTACTCCCGGAGGAGAATCTTCGAAAACCAAACAATTTTCCGGATTTATATTGAGCATTTTTGCTGTCTGTACATATATTTCCGGATCAGGTTTACCTTTTGAGACATGTTCATCTCCGAGAATAACAGTAAATTTGTTCTCTAGTCCAAGTGCATGTAATCCAAATTGTCTGTTTTTTTCAGGCGCTGTCGTTGCGATCGCAAGAGTCACACCCTTCGATTGCAATTGGGCAATTATATCAGATAAACCATTAATTTCTCTAATATCAAGTGTATATAATTCTCTATAAATATCCTCTTTTTCTTCTGTATATTTCATATTTTCCTCTGCAGTCAACTCTCTCTTAAATACGATTCTAAAAATTTCATCATTTTTCTTTCCGGATATTTTCTTTTGAAATTCATCATCGGTGAATGAAATAGCGTGACGTTTAAGAAATTCTTTCCAAGCTTTTTTATGATACGGCATATTATTAATCATCGTACCGTCCATATCAAAAATAGCCGCTTTAATATCGACAAGTGGTATTTGTATATTATCCATGACGTAACTTCATGACTAGAATAGGTAACACAAAAAGTAATGTCAATCCATTCGAAATAAAGACAGGCATATCATGCCTGGAAAAACCATAATATGTCCATAGCAATACCCCACAAGTCAAAATAATATATGTTGGTAAAGAAATATCCTTTGTTTTTTTTGTTTTCAATGTCTTATATGCTTGGGGAAGGAAAGAAAATGTAGTGCATAGAGCTGCAATAAATCCGATAATTGTAATATCCATACAAACACATTATATAAGGAATACTATATAAATGACAATTAACTCTTTTTTAATATTTCCCAACACCCGGTATTAGAAGCTATGTAACACCGGGTGTTATATAGCCTAAATATGCTACAATACCTCTATGAAATTCCAGCTTGAATCTAAATTCAAACCTACAGGAGATCAGCCCAAGGCCATCGAACAATTGACCAAAAATGTCCGGGATGGATCAGACCATCAGGTGCT
>CAZLSZ010000074.1:0-2947 GCA_964562445.1 uncultured Gammaproteobacteria bacterium | reverse complement strand
GTTGCCATAGAATCTCCTCTAATGAGATTCCAATATGTATCGCGACTTATTCAATTTTTGGGTCGGATGTAGTATGCGAATTTCTAAAATGCGAAGGTAAAGATTGTTCGTACGCCGCAGGAATTTTAATAAGTGTTTCTTCACCTCTCCAGCCTATATGCGGAATACCTATGCCAGGATGTGATCCGGATAGATATACTTCCAGACATGTGCCATTTATGGCTATCTGTTTTCCAATAATATCGTAAGACAATGGAGGATTGGTCCATTTGACTAAATATTTTTCTTTTATACTGCCATCAGGATTATGTTCTTTATAATTTCTGTTTATATTCGGAAGATTATCGGTTTTTAATAAAATTATTGTCTCAGGTTCTCCATCCAAGCTTTTATTATTGATTCTTCCTCTATCCGGATGATGTCCTTCTACATATAAAACAGCCTGTTTACCATTCGGAGAAGTATGTGCGCCTTTTACAAAAAGGAATTCATCAAAGTCTCCACCTTTGGAAACAAAAATTTTATTTTCATCCATGATTCGATGTGCGTTTTCAATCTGCATTGCTGTATAGTATTAATAGAGTGGGCTGATAATAGCAAATACGCTTAGTATTTGCAACCCGAGGGTTATATTTGTGTAGCAATATCCCCGAATTGAGCCCGCACTTTTTCAAAATGTGCGGGCTCAATAGGGATCATAGTAAATTCCGGAAGAACTTTTACAATTGTTTCGACTCCTGTGTATCCATTTGTATGTATCTCTCCTAACTCGGGATATGTGCCCTTGAGATATATCAAAATATGACGTCCGTCATATGATAATACAGTCCCTGCGACTTCGGGGGTGATTGCTGTATCGGAAGATTGGACAAATTTGTTGCTTTTTGTTTTTTCATCATACACAACTTGGGATGGAGCAGTTCTTTGGACGTGTAGGATAGTTTCTTTCCCTTTTATACTGCGATTATTTATATAACCAATGGTCGGATAATGTCCCTGAATATACAAAAGCTCTTCTCTCCCGTTGAGTGATACATGTCTTCCATTCACGATAAATTTTTGCGGGGGAGTGAGTGTTGTAATTTCTATCATGTCACGGTTATTTTCCTGAGATAATGTGCGAATTTGTGGAGGATGAATGGAATTCATACATTACTTATTGTAGCATAGAGATTACTTATCTATATCCTGAGAGCCAAGCGTTCTCCTTCAAAAGTAATATTTTTTTCGGTAAGTATCACTTTTCTTTCTCCTTTTGTGATATATCCTGCATCCAGGGACTCAAATTTGTGTTTTTTGATGATTTGCTGCGCTTTTTTTACATCGCTTGCCGGTAAAAAAAGCGCATAATCCTGTCCCATATTGTATGTATCATACATTTCGTATTCGGAGAGACCTGCATGTTTTTGGATAAAACGGAAAACTTCCTGCGGCTCGAAAAGTTTATCAATAGTGTAGGTAAAGTTTTGCCTTGCGCGCATAATTTTGCGCATCCCGTGTCCTGTTATATTGGACGCATAGTGTAATTGAATCCCCTTATCGAGTAAATCAGTGATGAGCTTTGCGTAGATGTTGGATTTTGCCAAAAGTCCATCGCCGTAATATGTGCCATCTGCCATTTTTGTGGCATAGCCTTTGGGTAATTTATTTGCGATTGCTCTTGTGAGGGATATACCATTCGCGTTTACGCCGTTGCTTTTTAATAATAAAATACGATCGTTATTTTGTAGTTTTTTATCAGTCAGAAGACGTTTTTTATTCTTTATCATACCGATTGCTGCTCCTCCTAATTCGCATGTGTCTGGCATAACAATCTGTTTCATCGTCGCTGTTTCACCGCCGCCCCAACTCACACCAGCGATATCACACGCGTTCTTCCATCCGTCGATCAAATCTTTCATGCGCTCCTCATCCGCGAGCCACTCATTATCTTCTATTGCCCAATACGCATGAAGCACAAGCGGGGTAGCGCCGACAGTCGCGAGGTCATTGATTATTGTTGCCACAGTATCATGCGCGATACTATCGTAATGAGTTTTTTTTGCCGTTTTTCGGAAGCCGTCCGCAATCAGATTTTTCGTTCCCAATCCTTCGATGACGGAGGCCATATATATTTTCCCCTGCTTCCAGACATACGCGGATTCTCCACGAGAATCAGTGAATTCTTCGAAGCCATGTTTTGTTAAGTTTTTTCCGGTATGCAGTGCCGCAGATTGTGCATGGATTTTAATGGGGTCTTTTGTGTCGTAATTATCACCGACATCCGAATATGTAATTTTATTTTTTTTGATATTGATATTTTTTATAATTTTCTCTTCAATCGGGTAGGAGAATGACGGGAATATTGTGCCGGTAATCATTTCATATGTCTTAATGTATCGTTTTGCTGTTTGGATGACTAGCTCATCAGACATCTTCGGTGGTTTACCATTTCCCTTATATCCGCGTTTTGTATACCATAGCCGGAGAAATTCTTTATCAAAGTTTTCCGGTTCAAGTCCTTTTTTTATCCGCTCTTCGTATGTCTCCGCAATCCAGAATCGGGAACAATCCGGTGTATGAATTTCATCCATCAATGTCAACTCACCGTTCACGAGTCCGAATTCATATTTTGTGTCGACAAGAATCAATCCGTGCTTTCGACACCATTTGCTACCGAAGTCAAATAATGCTAAAGCGGCTTTTTCCATCTGCTCATACAGTTTTTTATCTACAATGTTTCTATCAATTATTTCTTTTTTTGTCAGTCTTTCATCGTGTTTATCACTCCCCGCTTCAGGATGTGTGGTGGGTGTTATAATAGGTGTTTGCAGTTTTTCATTCTTTTTCATACCATCAGGAAATTTCAAACCATATATTTCCCGTTCACCTCTTTCATAGGAGTACCATACTGATGTGGTTGTCACGCCGGAAAGATATCCTCGGACAACCATTTCAACCGGAATAG
>CAZLSZ010000073.1:2757-2985 GCA_964562445.1 uncultured Gammaproteobacteria bacterium | reverse complement strand
TGAAGAAACCATCCAAAAAGGATATCGAAGAAGCAGCAAAAGAAAAACATGAAGACAAGGAAGATGTAGGGATAATTCATTCAAGCGTCTAATATGATGACTCTATTTTTATCGGTACTCTTTATTATCGGGGCAGCCATTGGCAGCTTTCTCGGTGTGGTCGTGGATAGACTCCTCAATGGAGAATCTATTTGGAAAGGGAGGTCACACTGTGATCATTGCCGCCAT
>CAZLSZ010000073.1:0-2641 GCA_964562445.1 uncultured Gammaproteobacteria bacterium | reverse complement strand
ATCTCTCACTCTTGGGAGAGATGCATTACCTTGCACTTTTTGTGTATTATCTCCTGCTCACTTGCAGTTTTATCGTCATATTATTCGCAGACATCAAATACGGTATTATCCCACTCACGACATCCATTTTTATGTTTATAGTGATTATTGTGTGGTATATGCTGCTTCCTTTTCTTCATTTCAGTCCGATTCAGGCGTTAGCACTGGGCATTGAAACAGTTATGTTACCCGGTCTTCTCTCCGGCCTTGCTGTGGCGGGCCTTTTCGGTCTCTTCTTTTGGCGGAAGTGGATGGGGCTGGGGGATGTCATCTACGCGTTTCTCATGGGGTTGATACTCGGATTTCCCAAGATTATTTTGGGGTTATATATCGCGTTTATCGTGGGCGCGATTGTCGGTGTCGCCTTAGTACTCCTGAAAATGAAAAAAATCAAACATGAAACGATTCCATTTGGACCGTTTCTGGTCTTGGGGACATTTATCACAATGCTGTATGGAGACTATCTGATGAATTGGATACTCAGTTATCTTGTCTTATGAAACAAAAAGGTTTTACATTAGTAGAGTTATTGATCGTTATCGGTGTGTTGGGGATTATTTCGACAATGCTCATCCTCACGTTAAATCCCATGGAGCAGATCAAAAAATCCAATGATGCCGCGAGAAAGTCGGATCTCGCGCAGATTAAGCGTGCTTTGGAATTGTATTATGATGATAACGGCAGATATCCTCCGTCTTCAGTACAGTTCAAAATAGCACCGACCACGGTAATTGATTGGGGAAAGGCATGGAATCCGTACATGACCAAGCTCCCCAAAGATCCGAGTGCGCGTAATACCTACCAATACTATGCTCCTCCGACAGCAGGCGGCCAGACATATTATCTCTACGCCAATCTTGAAAGAGGTGCGAAAGATCCGCAATCGTGCAATAATGGAAATGTCTGCACAAGTATCAGTACCGGCGGCCCGGGATATCCGGCAGCGAATTCATGCGGTGGTGTATGCAATTATGGTATTTCGAGTGCAAATGTCAGTCCGTAATCATATGAAAGGAAAAGGTTTTACACTTATCGAATTATTGGTGGTACTCGCGATTATCGGGACAATTACGTCTCTTTTTATGGTCAATATTCTCTCTACCCGTGAGCGTGGGCGTGATGCTACGCGAAAATCCGATTTGCGGCAGCTTCAGACATATCTGGAATTGTACCGTAGTGATCAGGGATCATATCCATCCTCTCCTCTTCCTGCCTGCGGAAGCGCGTTAGTCATTTCCGGGACGACATATATCCCCAAAATGCCATGCGATCCCACTAACAATGGGCAGTTTGTCTATACATACACGACAACCGGTTCTACCTATGCACTGATCGCATGTTTGGAAAACGAACGAGATGGGCAGAAAGATAGAACAAATAATGCCACATATTGTACGGGTTCGAGTAATTGGTCATTTACCCTTACCAACCCGTGATATTACTTGTATGAAAGAACGTTTTACGCATTTTGAAATCAGAAGTTTTTCCAATTTAGCATCCCGTGGATTTACATTGATAGAGTTGATGGTTGTTTTTGCGCTTATGGGGCTTATTGTCGCCGGGGGTGTGGTCTCGTATTCTTCATATAACAAAAAGCAAGGGTTGCAGATGGGTGCAGCGTATGACGTGAATACGCTTACCTCCGAAAAAGCAAAAGCAATTTCGCAGGTAAAACCTCCGGAGTGCACGGGGAAAACGCTCGGAGGGTATCAAGTGAAAATTACACAGTCAGGTTCGGATTATTATCTCCTCGTAGTCTGTGACGGCTCTCCCTACCCTATCTCATCCAAAAGACTTCCCCAAGATGTGCGGTTTGGGACTGGATCAACTGGGACGATTATGTTCTCTGTTTCATCCGGAACGTCATCCACACCGGGGAAAATTATTCTTACCGGTGGCAGTGATTCCAAAACAGTTATCATTGACGGATCCGGGGCCATACGAACGCAATAATTATGAAAAAAATATATTTTCCCAAAGGAGAGACACTGATTGAAGCACTCGGTGCTATGGCAATTATCGTGATCGTGATTACGGCAGTTGCATCATCTATGATCACCTCGCTCAGTAATTCCAAAAGTAATGAAAACGCGACGCTCGCGACAAAATTTGCCCAGCAGGGCATTGAACAAGTTCGCCAGATACGCAATAAAGATTATGCGGCTTTCACCGGCTATGAAGGAAAATATTGTCTTGAGAAAGATCAGACGACGCTGGGAAGTGTACAGTCTGCCTGTTTGACGCCGAACGTGGATCACTTTATACGGAGTGTGGATATCAATCAGAATCCGGGCTGTAGTAAAGATGCTGCGAAAGTAACAGTGACTGTTTCGTATAAAGACGGGAAATGTGCGAGCGGAACATATTGCCATAATCAGACATTTAATACATGTTTATCGACAGTGAATCCGGTAAGCGCGTTGTAAAAATATATGAAAAAACATAATAAAATACTCAAAGCGTATACATTGGTAGAATTGCTTGCCGTAATAGGTATATTGAGCGTTATCGGCTCGATTGTCGTTTCCGTAATTTTTATCTCACTTACGGGCGCCAAAAAAACAGAAACAGTGGAAGTAATTCGGCAAAACGGTGATCTCGC
>CAZLSZ010000072.1:0-3010 GCA_964562445.1 uncultured Gammaproteobacteria bacterium | reverse complement strand
GCTTAGTTCAGGCATTTTGCTGGAAATGGGTTCTAGCCTCGTTGTAGATAGACACAGATAACTGAAAATGTAAAACGAATAACAAAAAATATCATTGCGATCCTAATTCTGCTTTGCAGAAAGGCGAAGCAATCTTACATAAAAAAATATAAACGGTTCTTTCTCATTTGAAGTGATGACTACCATAACCTACAAAAAAGCTACTGCCAATGATATTGATTCTTTCTACCCTTTCTTTACCAAGTGCCTCAAAGAACTATTTCCGGACTATCCCCCGGTTGCAATAGACGTCTTTCTGAAAGAATCCTATTCTGCCGAGATACTAAAAAAACGGATAAAAAACAAAATCTACACATTGTATCTCGCGTATCATGATAAAAACTACGCTGGCTTCTTTTTGACTGAAGCTGCGTATGGTGGCGTCGGCAAAGCAAGATGGATTGCAACTGATCCCGCGTATCAGCATGCAGGTATCGCAAGCACATTCCTGCAAAAATGGGAAAAAGATACTATCAATGCTGGCGGCCATGCAGTTGAACTATGGACAACCGAAAATAACGTCGCTTTTTATAAAAAACGGGGGTTTAGCTCAATGGGCGAATTCCCAAATGGATGGTTCAACGTTGATTATTTCCCCTTCTATAAACACCTCAAATAAACTCCTTGCGATAAGCTCCCAGAGAGCCTCGTAGTTTTCTGATTTCTTCTTTTTGTTCTTTAGAGAATTGATATGATTCCAGCATTTTTTGCAGTGATTTGCCTTTGGTCCAACGATCGATATCCGCCTGAACAATTTCATCCGAAGTACGCCGATAAAACTTCACAGCCGCTGTTGCGTAGAGCCACGCCATGCCCATCTTTACATAATATCCCTCATGTTGAATTCCCCGCAGATGCGTGTAGACCGACTCTATATATTTTTCATTTATATAATTCGCCATCATCTCTATCACGCCGTACCGGACGGTAAATTCATGTCGGGATGTAAGACAGGATACCGCAAATGCCCACCACTTTTCTTCATCAAATGTTTTCCGCTTTGAAGCAAAAATATCAACTTCTGCCCAGCTATCCACCAGTTGTAAATACTTCCCTGCCAATGTGATCGCTTCACGATCAGTCAAAGAAGCTTGGTTTATTATCATTCCAGCCAGAAGCACCTGTTCAAAGATACTCTTATCTAAACTGTCTATATACTGCGCAATATCGTCAGCCGTGCATTGTTTTGCTAACTTTTTCGCAAGCTTGCGTAAATCCGGCACACGCACACCCAGTACAGTCTTTTGGGTATTGACGATACGGCGGTTAAAAACTGCATACTCCTCATTCCCGGCAGCAAGCAGCTTGAGTTCATGTTGTATCTCTTCAATCGATAAGGTCATACATGCAGTATAGCAAATGATGATAGATGCTAGATGCTCAGCGCTCGTATTTGCGTTCAGTCTCGTCTAGTTTGCTAATAGCGATGGACAAAGTAGCCTTACTCATGTGCGCTGCATTTTCTTTCAAGAAAGACAATGTCGCCTTTTCATCTAATCGTCTTGCATACTTGAGGGCGATACCCGCTGCTTTACTGACAAGGAGCACTGAATCATTCATAAGTATCTTGTCAATGCCCAATACAGCTGTGACGTCGGAAGGTTTTCCGTATTTGCAGAAATATAATGTCGCTGTTGTAGCGCTACGACGTCTCCATGGGTCCTTAGACTGCGCAAGGTCATACAATATGTCTCTGGATTTATCCGCCAAGTATCTACCCAATACAAACGGTGCTGACCTATCCACCAACCCCCAGTCGTTTATCCGATCATGTTTGTTAATATATATATCAAAAAGTGCTTTGCGCCTGCTCTCTGGTAGTTTTTTATTCCTTGCTTGGAAATCCATAACACTCACGGCAACCATCCTTGCGTCGTAGTAAGGGCTATCAAGCAACTTTTCAACCTCTCCTATGGACAGTTGGGAATTCTCCTTCGCTATATCAAAAATTGTTTTCATCCTTACGCCAATGATTTTATTGCCTTCTCGTGGACCGTTATAAAACGAGGCTATATTCTTAGCTTCTTTATCTGACTGGTTATCAAATAGCATTTTAATGATGGTATCTGCTGAGAGCTGTTTGCCTATTCCCATACCAGCTATTTTACTATACATTACATCCGTTTGCTTTCACCCGAGCGACGCTCGTCTAGCTAACTTTTATACTTTATACTCCATACCGCATGCTGTATACTACACACATGGCTAGCATACCCGCGCACGCGAAAAAGGTTTTTCAAGGAGAAATATTTTCCGTCTACCAATGGCCGCAGGAAATGTATGACGGCTCTACCGTTACATTTGAGGCACTCAAAAGAACGGGCACGATACAAATTATAGGTACGCTGGAAGGTCATGTATTGCTCTCACACGAGTCTCAACCCACCAAACCCCTCTCCTATACCTTTTTAGGCGGCAGACAGGAAGAAAACGAAGATCCGCTCGTTACGGCAAAACGGGAACTGCTGGAAGAATCAGGAATGACCTCAGAAGACTGGGAGCTCTATAAAGTATTTGAAAACCACGGTAAAATTAATTGGACAACGTATCTGTTTATCGCAAGAAACTGCCGGAAAGTACAAGACCCCAATCTTGACCCGGGAGAAAAAATTGAAGTAGTGAAAGTGCCGTTTGAGAAATTTTTGGATATTATCTCCTCAGAAAACTTTTGGGGGCAAAATGTGGCAAATGAGATACTCCGGACAAGGCTGGATGAGAAAAAATTAGCTACTTTGAAACAAAAACTCTTCCCCAAATAAGGATGTGACATCCTGAACTTGTTTCAGAATCTATTCTGTCATTCTTGCTCATTCGGCATGCTCAGAGTCTGAGTATATCGAAGACTTGTCCAGAATCCATATGTCAGATTCTGGAGTCCTCCCGCTGGTCGTCCCCAGAATGACATTACGTGCTTCGTTCAAACGCTCGATAATCTTAGTTACGCCTCGCTACGCTCGGCTTTATTGAAGAA
>CAZLSZ010000071.1:0-3079 GCA_964562445.1 uncultured Gammaproteobacteria bacterium | reverse complement strand
CGAAAGCAGAATTTTATCAATGTGATATACGTAATTTTAAAAAACTTGATGCAATATTCTCCCAAGTCAAACCGCATACTGTCTATCACCTTGCGGCAAACGCGGCCGAAAATAAAGCACAATTTTCCCCAGTCGATATCACATCAAGAAATTTTGACGGTTCCATAAAAACACTGACTGCTGCAATCAGAAACGGTATGAAACGGTTTATATTTACGTCAAGCATTGCTGTCTACGGACAACAACAAACACCTTTTAAAGAGACAGCAGTACCCGAACCGGAAGATTTATACGGTATTTCAAAATTATCATTTGAAAAAACATTGAGTATCATGAGTACCGTACATAACTTTGAATATGTTATTACCAGACCGCATAATGTCTATGGACCTCGTCAAAATATGCAGGATCCTTATCGTAATGTCGTTACTATTTTTATGAATGCTGTCCTTAATAATACACCATATTATATTTATGGCGACGGAAGTATGCGAAGATGTTTTTCATATGTTGATGATGTCATTTTCGCATTACTTAAATGTGATAATAAAAAGTTTAATAAGATGACCTTTAATATCGGTTCTGATAATGATTATTCGATAAAAGAATTATCTGAAACGATACAGCGTATTTCCAAAACAACCTTTGAACCAATTTATTTGCCGCAGCGTCCGGGTGAAGTAACTGTTGCAATCAGCGATCATACATTAAGTAAAAAATATCTGCGCTATACTGACAAAACATCACTAGAAAAAGGAATTAAGAAAACATGGAAATGGGCAAAGGGACAAGGATATCACAAACCACTTTATGGAAATATCGAAATTGACAGTCCGTTACTTCCCAAAAATTGGAGACAATAAAATTATCACTCTTTTAATTTCCAAATCGTATATTTACTGAATTGAGCAGACTGTACATAATTCTTCTGTACATACTCTCCTATAGCCGTTTTATCTGTTTTAAGGGGAATATCAACAATGATATGTTTCACCTCATGTTCTCTGAGCCGTTGTAAAATAGCTAGGCGTTTCTCTTTCTCTATTACACTTGGTTCCGCGTAATCATACACTGTAGGATTTTTCTTATCAAGCAACATATAGAATACCGGCGTAAATCGCGTAACAAATACATATTTCTCATCTTTCGCATGATTATCAAAATACGCTGTAATGCCATTAATCGCATCATATTGCTCTTTATCTGTCCATAAAAGAACACTGTTATCATTAACAAAATATGTATTAGCGCGAAGCGGCGGATTCCAACGATAATAATTACTGAAATATGAAGTATATCCCCCTACTATACATAAGATTATTAAAACTGCGCCATATATCATTTTTTTCCACCTATCTCTCTCATACGAAAAAATAAGGAGAAGAGGCACAAGAGATACTGCGAGAAGAGGCGCTAAGTGTACATAATCAGTTGTGGGACGAATACTTAGTACATAATATAACCCTGTAATAATAGGAAAAAAGAGAATACCTCGAGAAACTTTTTTTGTGTATAAAAGGATAAAAGCAATAACTGCGATAATCAACGGCAGGAGATATAACAGCATTTTCAAGACAAGAATTACGGGAGATACAGTATATTGCCAAGGATAAGGAGAATTAAGAATTCCCTGCTGAAAAATTTTAACAACAGTAAAATAATAGAAACTATTTATATAATCATCCAGCACACCTTGTGTTACGAGAAGCAATAATTGCAAAACGATTACACTTATATATCCTGCCGCATGCAGTAAAATATACTTCCTATTACGGAAATCTTTTACTAATATAAACATAAAAAAATTAGCGAAAAAAGAAGCAAGACCGAAATTTTGCTTACAGATAAACACTAAAGCAGAAAGTACACCCGTCAAAAAAAATAATTTCTTACTTTTTTTCTTATTACTTATGACCACATACAATGCGCCATTCATAAGGGCAAGCGTGAGACAAAGCATAACAGGCCAAATGAAATTAATATGCCCTGGTCCCCAAAATATATATCCGAGCATAGCAATACCTGTAAAAAAAATCGATGATCGTAATCGCTTACTCAAATATATGATCACACTCAATGCAATAAGTGAATTAAGAAAAGCAAATACACGTGAAGCAAGAATACTTTTCCCCAACAAATTAAACGCTAAGACATTTACGTATAGTCCACCCGGATTATATAAGAAATCGAAATCCTTATATATCTTTTCACCGTCTATTATCCGAAGCGCTGACTGCAAAAACCATCCCTCATCGTACATCGTAAATCCGTGTGTATGAAAATATATAAGGAGGAGTGTACAAACCAAGAAAAAACTTAGGAGAAGAAACGATCGATTCTTTTGCTGAGTAACCATAATATGTTAGGCTCGCTTTTTGAGACCGCGGAACCACCTTCGTCCTTTAATAGTTTTCTCAGGAGATTTTTCACTTGTTACTATCTTTACTGCCTCCACTTTCTTCGAAGGAAGCTCTTCATTTTTTTCTGATTCTTCTGAAGTTGCAGCATCTTGCGCTAAATACTTAATCTCTCTTTTTTCTTCAGGAGATACATATTCAGTCGTGGGACTGTCATCTACATCCGCCTCTATACCTTCAAGAGCCTTTTCGACATCATCCCATGACTCAATACTTTTATCAGTGATATCTCTAAGAATTTCTTTTCCTTTTTGTGTAGTAAATAATGCCGTGACGGCAACGCCTACAATGATACCAAGAAAAAATCCGTTTGATTCATTTGTTGGCGGCAGTTTTTGCTGTTGATCCATAGCCTTATAGAGGATTACTAATCACGATCCTTATTTTTTTTGCGACCGATAAAGTTTCCGATTATTTTCGCGACGGACAGTAAGGATGATGTTTTTGCATCCATCGCGAATGACGAAAGAGCTGTCAGCGGAGCATCAATATTTGCAGTTATGGAATCCACATGATCCATTACTTTATTTGCTTTTGTAATAGTTACGCGAACTTCCTTCAATATATAAAACACCTGTATTCCCAAAGCCACAAGCAGCCCTGTAAGAACAAGAATAACAATCAATAATACTAATTGAACAGGATCAATAACCATATGTATA
>CAZLSZ010000070.1:0-3213 GCA_964562445.1 uncultured Gammaproteobacteria bacterium | reverse complement strand
TTGAAAACCAGTAGGGCGGCAACGTCCTCGTGGGTTCGAATCCCACCCTCTCCGCCAGACATGAGTCGCGTCCACAGAATGGCACCTGGACATTGGGATAACAGAGATTATTAGGTAAGATTTGAAAATGAAGGAGATTATGAAACTGTCTTAGCGCTTATTGAGGAGAAGAAACCGTTTATGAATACAAAAATCTTAAAAATCACAACCCTATTGGCTTATGGAGTAATGGTGGTCGTAAATTATATGGCAGTAGCATTGCCTCTTGCCGGGCGTGATACCGGTGCAATTTCGGACAGCTACCCCAATTTATTTGCACCGGCCGGCTATGCATTTTCAATTTGGGGGCTTATTTATACGCTTCTTCTGATTTACGTCATGTACCAGTTTTGGCGAAACGATACGTTGGTAGGGAAAATAAACCGCGTGTTTGTAACGAACGCACTACTCAATGCCTTATGGATATTTGCGTGGCACTACGATTTGATTTGGCTTTCAGTCGTGATAATGATCGGATTATTGACAACCCTTATCCGGATTGCTGATGTATTGCGGTTACGTGATCTGACCAACAAAGATCGTTTGTTGGTTCGTTTACCATTTAGCGTCTATTTTGGCTGGATTACCGTTGCCACTATAGCCAACATCACCGTTTTTCTCGTCAGTCGTGGGTGGAATGGTTTTGGTTTATCGGATAGTTTTTGGACAGTGGCGGTACTTTTGGTCGGAACCCTTATTGGTGCGGGGCGGATGCTACGCGACCGTGTTATCCCGTATGGATTGGTGCTTGTGTGGGCTTATATCGCGATACTGTTCAAACACCTTTCAGCAAACGGTTTCGGCGGACAGTACCCCAGCATTATTTGGACTGTGGGTTTGTGTCTCACGGTATTTCTGGGGACAATTGTATTCATAGCCATTAAGAAAAAAGGCGATTAATTTGGTGTATCAGTTATGTCATCGAGAAAATATGCAAATACTGACAGTATCGTTGTCGGAGCCGGCATTTCTGGTTTGGCAATTGCAGCCCTTCTCGCCAAGGATGGTCACAACGTCACTGTTTTAGAAAAAAATTCTTTTATTGGCGGTAGGGCAAGCTATTTTTCTCAAGATGGTTACTTTTTTGACAAAGGCCCTTCATGGTATATGATGCCGGAAGTTTTTGATAATTACTTTGCATTGTTTGGCAAAAAAACCTCGGATTATTATACGCTTAAAAAATTACAGACCCATTACAAGGTCTTTTTTGATTCAAAAAAAACCTACTCTATTACCGCTAACCTCAAAGCAAACGCCAAACGTTTCGAACAGACCGAAAAAGGAGCTGGAGATAAATTTGCACAATACCTTGCAGAAAGTAAGTTTCTTTATGAAGAGGCCATGGAAAATCTTGTGATGCTTGATTATACCTCGTTTACTCAACTTCTCAATCTTCAAGTGCTCCGCCATTTATTCCGCATGAAACTGTTCACCAATCTTCATTCATATGTAGCTCAATACTTTTCCAATAAAGACTTGCAAAAAATTATTGAATTTACAACGGTCTTTTTGGGAGGATCGCCTTATAATACTCCTGCATTTTATTCCCTTGTAGCCCATGCGGATTTTAATTTGGGTATTTATTATCCTATGCACGGCATGCACGAAGTAGTAAGAGCACTGACAGGTTTATGCCGTAGTTTAGGTGTCACAATACGTACAAATCATGAGGTGAGCAAAATTATTGCAAGCGATCAGCATATCACCCAAGTTGTCGCCAATTCGAAATCATTCAATTCTGATGTCGTTATTTCCTCAATGGATTATCGAAATTTTGAAGTATCGATACTACCTGAGCAATACCAAACATACCCCAAAAAATATTGGGAAAACAAAACGTTATCTCCTGGAGCTTTCATAATCTATTTAGGGATAAATAAAAAACTTAAAAGGATCGAACATCACAATCTCTATTTTCATAACAGCTGGGAAGACCATTTTACGAAAGTCTTTGATAATAAAGAGTGGCCGGAAAATCCATCCTACTATGTACATATGCCTTCGAAAACAGACCCATCAGTCGCTCCACCTGGATGTGAAGCGCTCATGTTCTTGGTACCGGTGGCTCCGGGATTGGATGATACCCAAAAAACCAGAACGATATTTGGCAACAAAATTATCGCTCATTTTGAGTCGATTACGGGAGAACGCATATCGCCCTTCATAAAAGTCAAACGAATATTTGCACATCAGGATTTCATTAGAGAATACCGTGCTTTTTCCGGCTCAGCCTTCGGATTAGCGCACACCTTGCTGCAAACAGCTATTTTCAGACCAAAAAATAAAAGTAAAAAACTAAACAATCTATACTATGTCGGGCAATATACTAATCCGGGTGTCGGAGTGCCTATTTGTTTACTTTCAGCACAAATCACAAGAAATTTAATACATCGAGAATATGGAAAATAGTATTTTTCAAGAAATCACAAAAAAACATTCTACTACTTTTTATTATGCGACGCTTCTATTTCCCAAAACGATTCGCACTGACGTCTTTACCCTGTACGCATTTTTGCGTACTGCGGACGATTTGGTGGACGAAAAAAAGGACAGGAACGCTTTTACTGCGTTCAAAAATCAAACATATCGGACTCTCAAAAATAAAAAGACGTCAAATGATAGCATCATCAATGCATTTGTCAGACTCTTTTATCAGTATGATTTTCAAAAGAACCATCTTGACAGCTTCTTTGAGTCGCTTGATTCGGACTTTACTAAGCCGCTTCGTTTGAAAAGCAAGCAAGAATTGGACAGATATATGTATGGTGTTGCCGGGGTAGTCGGTTTGATGATGGCAAGGATCATGGGGCTGCCAGAATCTTCATACAGGGCAGCCCAAAAGTTCGGAGAGGTGATGCAGCTTGTTAACATCATCAGAGACATCAAGGAAGACTATGCAAATGATAGGGTCTACATCCCTCAGGATGCCATGAAAAAATACGGCTTAAAGAGAATTGTCGATTATCAGGATAACCAATCAAAGTTTGTTGGGCTTATCCAATCGATAATCACTGATATTCAGAAAAATATGGACACATTATCCGGGGATATTCAAGCAATTCCTCAACCGTATCGTCGGTCTATTACAATTTCCCGGGACATTTATCGATTGATTTGCCAAGAAATTTACCAAGATCCGATGGTGGTTTGGAGGAGGCGGGTATATTTGTCTAA
>CAZLSZ010000069.1:0-3276 GCA_964562445.1 uncultured Gammaproteobacteria bacterium | reverse complement strand
CATATAGCAGAGCCATTGTCAATACATTATTTCGTAAGAAAAATGATACGAAATATTCTCTATAGATACTATTAAATGCAAATAAGATCAAAATATCACAACGTATCATTGCTTCTCCGCCAGCTGGCAGAGAAGCAATCCCAAATAGAACTATATGGTCATTCTGGCTTGTCCAGAATCTGATTCTGGAGCCTGCCTGCCGGTAGGCAGGTTCTCGCCCTGATCGTCCCCAGAATGACATACCTATATGTCTACATTGTATCGTAATTGTTCTACTTTGACCCTCTTGACACTCAGCAATGAAATAATCATATAATAGATTATGGCAATGAAAAAACATGAACCGGTCAGTACAGCGCAGGCAATTCTCGGACTTCTTGTTCTCGCGATAGTAGCAACACTATTCTATAAGTTCATCACAAATAAACAATATTTTATGGATGATCCAGAAGCACTTCGCAATTATGTGATGTATACTGTTGTGGGTGCGGGATTTCTCATCGGACTTATGTATCTGGGCAGCAACGTCACACATACTCCCAAGAAAGCAAAATCAGCTCCTCCAAAAAAAGCTGCTTCAAAAACCTCAGCAAAGAAGAAAAAGAAATAATTTCCTTCTCATCACCAATTGCATACAAGCATAATTCGTCAATTAATTTATACGCAGAAAAAAATGATTGTATATTGCGGTTGACATGGCAAAGCAATCTGATAGAACATGGTCATTCTGGCTTGTCTAGAATCAGATTCTGGAGCTTGCCTGCCGGCAAGCAGGTCTCCGGCAAAGCCGGATCAGCATGACAATACAGTTCTTAGTTCTCAGTTTTAGGTTATTTGGGATTGCTTCACTCCGTTCGCAATGACAGTATGTGAGATTGCCACTCAACCGGCTGGCGGATCCCATGACAAGACACTTATCCCACAAAAAAAACCACCTCACGGTGGTTCTTGCGCACATCATTTTCAATCTTATCTCGTTACTGTTACCGCTGTCGCACCTGCATACGCATCCGGCGCTGCAACAGTCACTCTCCCTGAAGTATCTCTATCTATAGTGTATCCTGTATCCCAATTCTGGGTCGCTGCGGTACAATCCGTATCCTCAACTCCTTTCTGGTCTTTCAAGTTTGGATCCGCTGGTAAAGCAGGCATATATTCTGTGACTAAATCAGCACACATTGTTGGGAAATTCGTACTATTAAGTAACCTCGGTGTCCCCGGTGTTATTAACGCTAAGTCTGCTGGAGCAACCCCTCCATTCGATGCTGTATATTGTCCAATCGCATTCAATATCTGTGTCACATCACTTCGTCTCTTTGTATCATTTGCTTGCCCAAACTGTCTCGCAGGATTAATCGCAATGAGCGTAATTGCAAGAAGAATCGCGAGAATACCGATAACCACCAAAAGCTCAATGAGGGTAAAACCTTTACTCTTTTGTGTCTTATGTAATGTGTATGTTGTCATATCTTTTTGCAGATCTTTTCTTGATCTTATCCATTATTGTCATATAGCAGAGCCATTGTCAAGAGAGCAAAAAACGAAAAATAAGCGAATTATTACTCTCCTAAGATAATTGAGATTGTCCCTGTTTCATTCTCCCGTTCCTGCACACTCATTGCCGGTGTTACCTTTTTCACGACTGCCAGTACCGTATTTCGCACCGCCTGTGAGATATCCTGAGAAAAACTAATGATCGTGGATGCTGATTCAAGCCCGGAGGTTGTCTGAACATTTACAGATGTGAAACCATACTTTCCCAAATCAGTTTTTATCATTTGTGCTTTGGAAGCGTCTTTGGGGGAAGTCGCAATTTGTACAGCGATGCCTTTTACATCTTGTGATTGTCCGAGCGTAGGGAGCACTGCGGAAGTAACGGACGGCATAGCAGTATATACAGGCGTCGCGGCATTGGTACTTGCCGGTTTGACATCAACAGGCCCTGCCGCCGGTTTCATGTGGGTACTTTGAGACTTGGGAGGTGGAGGTGGTGCCATCATCTGCCATACGAGAATGGCAAGCACAATCAGCAATACCGCAAATATACCGATCATCACGTATAATCGTTTTTTGTTTGGCTTCTCTTTTTGCTCTTGAAACTCAACCTCTTCTTTATTTTCCTCTGCCTTCTCACTTACCGGCACATACACTTCCTGATCCAAGAGATCATACAGTTTGAAAGATCCGGCTTTTTGCAGAGTGAATTGCGCCATGCCTCCATCCATAATAGGTTTTGCGCTCATATTTCCGCCCAACACCAAACCCGGTAATATGGAAATAACAGTAAAACCGATCTTTTCAAATGCATCACGAATATGACCGTAAAATTCCTGATTAACAGCGCAAACCCGAAGTCCATTTTTCATAGGAAACGTTTTACTCACCACACTATCATATGGGACGTGTTCGATATATTTATCGGCTGCTTCCTGCAAGTCTTCCATCGTCATCGAAGACGGCGGCGGAGTCACAGCACCTTTTTGTACTGCCGGAGGTGGAGGGATGACAAAATCTTTCACAAAGTATGTATTATCCGCCAATATAAAAACCAGATTGCTGACAGGAATCTTACCATTGGTGATAAATGTTTTTATCAAATTCTCCAAAAGACTTTTATTGACGATATCCAAATCCCGGACAATCTCAGGGACAAATCGAAACTCGACAATAGAAGAAAGAAACGGTGAATATAATTGCAATTTATCCTTTTGTAAATAGACGACGCCTGTTTTTGTAACCATTATGTTCTCCTTTAAAATACCTCTTTCTTTTCCAGTACTTTGACAAGATTATTTTCATATGTCACTGTCACCTGAATTTTTCGCACATAATTTCCTACCGTTCCTTTAGACAAAAACACGTATGGTCCGCTACCTGATCTTGTAACTTCTACAATTCCTGTACCGACAGGGAATGTATCACCAGTATAACTCGGATAACGCAAAAATCGCAGCAATGCGTCTTCGACGCCACTATCTGCGACCGTATATGCCATTTCTCCCAATTGTTGTTTTGTCCCTCCAAGGGAATTGACCATGATCATCTCCGCAGTAACCGCAATGACAGTCATACCAATCATCGTAAACACAAGTAATGTAATCATTGCTTGCCCACGCAATGCATTATTGGTGCCCAAGCGTTGTCTGGAAAGACCTGCTTTCAAGACCTTTGGGCTGTATAATTCGACTAGAGACAGTAAATGTGACTTGAATCGTATCATTATTTCCTCCTGCGCCCACACGCAAAAATGTTAATCCTGTTACCTGCGTATCAAAG
>CAZLSZ010000068.1:0-3416 GCA_964562445.1 uncultured Gammaproteobacteria bacterium | reverse complement strand
TCTTTAAAAAAGAAGTAAACTCAAACGAACTTAAATTCAAGCAGGTTTATTATTCCTAACTAACTTACATACATTATACCATACTTTTTCAAGAAAGGGGGAGTATCTGCAATCATCTCTCAAGATCAAGCGTCTCATCTATTCTGATTTGCGCAACAAACTCTGGAACGTGGGAGACAAGAATCATCATTCCCCGATAATTATTCAATGCTTCGGCGATGCGAGGCAGATGGCGGAAGTTAATGTGATTGGTCGGTTCGTCAAGAATAAGAAGTCCCGGTTTCTGGAGAACCAAGCGAGCAAACGAGACAAGGCCCTTTTGTCCTTCAGAGAGAGTCCCTATTCTGGAGTAGATATATTCTTCAGTAATAAGAAACCCGGCGGCAACGGAACGAATTTGTTGTTCGTAAAGAGGTCCTCCCGTTTCTCTCACGGCCTTTACGAAAGACTCATATACTGTATCGTTAAAATCCAGAGTCGAAAAATCCTGTCGGTAATAGCCGATGCGGACACCGGGGGATATCACTATCCCGCGAGCGGTTCCTTTGGCGAGTGACTCAATAAGAGTGCTTTTACCGATCCCGTTTGGGCCCTTGATAAGTAAATGTTTATTTTTGACTAAAAAGACATTAGCTGATTTTGTTATTTCGCCCTTGTCCTGCATGATGGTAAAAGATGATATTCTCATGTCTTCATTTACTAGATCCTCTTGGGATGGGATCACAAATGAACGAATTGTTTTGTCCTCTCTCCGTACCGCGACCTTTTCACTTTCCATCTTCTCTGCCTTTTCCCTCATTTTCTTTGCAACCAGTCTCATTTTTCCTCCTTTGTGGGCAAAATAATTTGAACGTTCCCAGTTTTCTTTAATGCCGTGTTCCATCTGCGCATTTTGTCGCCGTTCCCGTTCAATGCGTATCGCAATTTGCTCGACTACGTCATTGTAATCCCCAGCATATTGTTCGATTTTTTTCGTGAAGCTATCAAGATAAAGAACGCCTTCAGTAAATGCATTCAAAAATTCCGCGTCATGCGAGATAACTATGACGCTTTTTTTATAGTTAACAAGAAAGTTGGTAAGGTGAACGATTCCTTTATGGTCAAGATTGTTGGTCGGTTCATCAAGAAGGAGAAGGTCCGGATTTTTGACAAGGGCAGATGCCAAAAGAAGACGCGCTTGTTGCCCTCCCGAGAAAGATTTCACTATCTTATCAAGAGGCGCATGTAGGTTTACCGCATTCAGTGCGCTGCTTAGTCTTTTCCTTACCTCATACGGTTCAACATCTTTCCCTAATTGTTTTTGGAAATATTCTTCAACGGTGAGGGGTATATCGTCAATGGCTATCACCTGGCGCGCAGTTGCGATAACAAGCCGCTTGTCGACTGCGATTTCTCCTGAAAGGGGATGGAGTTCTTTCGTAATCAATTTGAAAAGAGTGCTTTTACCTGCTCCATTTTGGCCCATCAGAGCAACCTTCATGCCTTTTCTGACAGAGAAGCTCACTTCATCGATAATGGTTTTGTCCTGACCAAAGTCAAAGGAGACTTGAGAGAACTTAATTATGGTTTCCAGAGATAGTATTTTATCACAAATTGACGCCTGGTATAAACTGAGGCTGAAATTTCAACTTACCCCTTCATCATGGTGAGGAGCATTTTAAATTGTTTGTTTGCCTTAAGTGCGTGTGGCTCACCTGCAGGCATGTGAATCATTTCTCCCGTCTTTACTTTATTTAAAATTCCAGAGACCGTTATATCGGCTTCTCCATCAACGATGTATACTAGTGCATCATAGGGAGTCTTGTGTTCGCTCAGCCCTTGACCTTCAGCGAACGCAAATAAGGTGACAGTCCCTGATGCATTTTTAAAGATTTCTTTACTCACGACAGATCCTTCCTGATAGTTTATGTGTTGGTTAAGAGAAAAATGAAAGTTTTTAGAATTGTTCATGTGTCCATTGTAACAAATGATAAACACATCTCTGCGGAACACCTAAATCTGTAGCGACTCAGTCCCTATAATTCAATATTAAGATTAAATTTTTTGTCCGAGAAAATAGACTCCGCTTGTCAATTTATATATATTTTTATTTTTTTTGGTTAAAAAGTCCAAAAATTTGAAAGGCCAGAGAACTGTAGCGATACAATACAGTGAGATTTTTCTAATGTATTTATTATCTATAAGGTCTTCAAATAGATTCGATATAAGAATCAATATAGACGAAAAAGGACCAGTGGTTGGGCCACTTTCAATTTTTTTAAATTTTCTGAAAATATAGTCATGACCAACTAGAGTAAAGTTTTGAAAATGGTTTGGATATCCGTGAAAGTGTTGTAAAAAAGGAGTTTCTGCGTATATATATCCACCTTTTTTAAGAACTCTATAGGCTTCCTCAACTACTTTATTTGGGTTCTGGACATGTTCAAGAACAGCGGCAATCATTATGCTGTCTATAGATCCTGTTTTAAACGGTAAGTTATGGGCATCAGCCACAACTTCAACATTAGGGAAAATGTCGATATTAAGATTGAGAACGTTACTATCTTCTCTTGTTGGGCCTCCCCCAACATTCAAAATACAGCAGTTGCGATTTTCATCGTATGTAAAAATTTTATGGAGTCTATTTCGATCAACAAGATTATATGCTAAATTTGGCACTTTAATTAATTTTTTTATTGATTTTAAAAATGTTTTTTTTCCTGAGTACTCATCCAACATTTTTTTTCCGGTTTGAGAATGAAGTTGTGGGTTAAGCATTTTTTGTGATTGCTCGGAAAGAAGGATTGGAACTCCATCGATGACACTATATTTAGTTTTACACTTGCTACAAGTGATGCTGCCTGATGGTTGATATTTCAAAGAAGTTTCTGAATTACATTCGGGGCACTTTATCCTTTTGTATAAATTTAATCTTAGCGTAGACAAATCATTAGAATTCATTAGATTATTATACCTAAGAAGACGAAAATTACGAATAATTACAAGTCGTCTTTGAGATTAGGAACAGAATGCCTTAAGTGGTACCGGCTCAATTGCTCTAAGGTTCTGGATGACGGGAAGCAATTGCTGATTATATTTGTATTCTTCGGTGGCAGGCATAAATACGGGAACATGTGCATGAATTGCGAAGTGATCAGCAGACTGCAATTGATGCCTCAGGATATAGTTGGCAAGGTGGGGGATTGCACTCGTCCTACTGTCATTAACGAATACTATAAGACTATCTGGAACCATCGTTTGATACATGAAACGCATGTTCTGATCGGCTTTCCGAAGAACAGCATACCCCTTTTCGAGGCACTCTCTATATGAAGGAGCCAAGGTGTCGACCGTATCAAGATTGAGAGTGTCAATGATGCTTCCCGAAACGAGTGAAGAACGCTCAGACTGAAGGCTTACCTGTGAAAAAATATCAA
>CAZLSZ010000067.1:0-3494 GCA_964562445.1 uncultured Gammaproteobacteria bacterium | reverse complement strand
CCGCGACCTCTTCCGTGACAGGGAAGCGCTCTAACCAACTGAGCTACCACCCCAACTGTCGCCTACGCGACAACTGGGAACCTAAAACCAAGAACTTTTTTGTTTTTCGTTTTGTGTTTTAAGTTTAATCATTTTAATATAATATTGCACCAGCGTCAATGCTTTGGTACACTCAATGCGTGACTAACCTCGAAATAAAAAAACTGCTCACAAATGTGGCCGCGGCGTACAGTATTATTAATGAAAAAGAGTATCGTTTTCAGATCATTGCATATAATAAAGCTGCCGACGCGATAGAAAATTCACCGACAGAACTCTCCGATCTGTATAAAGAAGATCGACTGAAAGATGTGCAGGGAATCGGTACGACTATTAAAACACGGCTCGAAGAACTTTTTAAAACCGGAAAAGTGGCATACTTTGATGAGGTGCTTAGTCAAGTGCCTGAAGCTGTATTTCCCCTCCTTGATGTCCCTTCGTTCGGACCAAAAAAAGCATTCAAACTTGTCTCGGAATTTGATCTCAAGGATCCGGAGACTGTGCTTGATGATGTTATGGAAATCGCCCAAAAAAATAAAATTGCCGGACTTGCAGGCTTTGGGACGAAATCACAGGCAGATATTATCAGAGCAATTAAAGAATATCATAAAGGTAAAACAAAAAGCGCGAGGATGGTACTCCCCTATGCTATGGAGCTCGCGGAGACAATCCTCTCATATCTTAAACAGTCAAAAGATGTCGTGGAAGCATCTACTCTGGGCAGTTTACGAAGAAGGAAAGAGACTGTGGGAGACATTGATATCGCGGTTGCATCAGACAATCCTCAGGCTGTGCTGGATCACTTTACCGCGTATCCGTATAAAGAGCGAATTATTGAACGCGGAGAACGCACATCATCAATTATCGTTTCGTCAGGGAAACAAATTGATTTGATGGTCGAGTCGCCTGACGGCTTCGGCGCTTTGCTGCAGCATTTTACCGGCACCAAAGCGCACAATGTCAAACTCCGGGAATACGCACTTTCAAAAGGACTTTCTCTTTCAGATTATGGGATACGACCCAAAGGCAGTACTGAAGCATACAAAAAATATCGTACGGAAGAAGCGTTTTATCATGCGATCGGCATGGACTGGATACCGCCTGAGATACGTGAGAACACCGGCGAGATTGAACTCGCGATACAAAAGAGATTACCAAAACTCGTTGAGATAAAAGATATTAAAGGGGAATTTCATCTCCATTCATCCTATCCGCTTGAAGTAAGCCATGATTCCGGACTCAATAGTATGGAAGAAATGCTCCAACACGCTATCACCCTGGGATATAAATACCTAGGATTTTCCGAACACAATCCAAGTATCGGCAATCATACCCAAAAAGAAATATATAATTTGATTATAAAAAGAAAGAAATATATAGATAAATTAAATGAAGAGTATAAAAATACTATACGAGTATTTTCATTACTCGAAACAGATATTTTAGTAAATGGTAGCCTCGCTGTGCCAGACGAATCACTTGAATTACTGGATGCAACGATTGTTTCTATCCATAGTTCGTTCGGCATGGAAAAAGAACAAATGACCGAAAGGATACTCAAAGGTCTTTCCCATCCCAAAGCAAAAATTCTCGCGCATCCGTCGGGACGACTATTAAATCAACGCCGAGGCTATGACGTCGATTGGGCGAAACTATTTGCGTACGTGGCACAAAATAATAAAGCACTGGAAATAAACTCATGGCATCTGCGACTGGACTTGACTGATATTCTCGTCCGGGAAGCTATTAAAAAAAATATTACACTGGTCATTAACACAGATAGCCACGCGACCGATCATATGAACATGATGCAAAACGGCATTGACGTCGCCCGGCGTGGATGGGCAACTCCTAATGACATTTTAAATACAAAAGCATATAATGAGGTGAAAGCATGGTTTGCTCAACCATAAACCTATACAAAAAGGAGGTGATACACAAATGGAAATTTCTTATATCATAATCGGACTTATCATCGCACTTATCGCGTATGTCTGGGTTATGTATAACTCACTGATTACCGCACGAATGCGAATTTCGGAAGCACTGGCACAAATTGATGTCCAGTTAAAGCGAAGAACTGATCTTATCCCTAATCTGGTTGAGACAGTGAAAGGTTACGCAAAACACGAGAAAGAAGTATTTGAGAATGTGACAAAAGCACGATCTGCACTTATGAAAGCAGGAAGTACGGAAGCAAAAGCACAAGCAAATAATATGGTTTCGGATACATTGAAATCATTATTTGCAGTCGCTGAAAACTATCCGCAGCTTCAGGCGAATCAAAACTTTTTGGCACTTCAGGAAGAACTTTCTGATACCGAAAACAAAATTGCGTATTCAAGACAATTCTTAAACAGTAACGTACTTGATTACAATACCAAGATTCAGCTTTTCCCGAATTCCATCATCGCGGGGTTATTTAACTTCAAACCGGCAGAATTCTTTGCTGCCAGTGAAGAAGACAAAAAACCCGTAAAAGTAGAATTCTAGTGAGCTATCCGGAAATACTCCGTCCAATTGTATCTTTCTTTATGGAAGATATTTTTGGTGTATTTGTAGTATGAATATTTATTCGGCAATATCATCCAATATCTGGAAAAGTAACCTGATACTTGTACTGTTTATCCTATTTACAGGGACAGTCGCGTATATTATCGGTAAAGCATCAGGATACGGTCCGCCATGGGGGGTAGTTATTTTTATTATCTCTCTTATCTATAGTTTTTTCAGTTATTTCAACTCCGATAAAATGGTTCTTGCCGCATCCGGAGCAAAGGAAATAAAAAAAAGCCAGCATCCGCAGCTTTTTCATCTGGTCCAGAATTTGTGTATCGCTCACGGCTCTCCTATGCCCAAAATATATATCATCGAAGATCCGTCACCAAACGCTTTTGCGACAGGAAGAGATCCCAAACACGCGGCCATTGCCGTAACGACAGGTATTCTTGAACGGTTAAATAAATCCGAACTCGAGGGTGTTATCGCGCATGAACTGTCCCATGTCAATAATTATGATACGAGACTGCTGGCAATCACTGCTGTTCTTGTCGGGTTTATTTCATTGCTAACGGATATGTTTACGAGGCATCTGTTCTGGGGAGGGATAAATAGAGATCGTGACAGTCGTGCGAACATGGTGTATCTTATCCTTGCGATAATCCTCGCAATCCTCGCCCCCATCATCGCAAGTCTTATCCAACTCGCGATTTCACGCAAACGAGAGTTCCTCGCCGATGCTTCCGGAGCACTGCTCACCCGCTACCCTGATGCTCTTGCAAATGCCTTGGAAAAGATTTCATCAGACCCCCGACCACTCCGAAAAGCATCCAGCGCGACTGCGCATCTTTTTATCGTCAATCCCCTCAAAGGAAAAGGATTTTCAGGCTATATTTCCGCATTATTCAGTACGCACCCGCCTATTGAAGAACGCATCAAAATCCTCAGGTCGATGT
>CAZLSZ010000066.1:0-3600 GCA_964562445.1 uncultured Gammaproteobacteria bacterium | reverse complement strand
GCACCTACCCCATAGACATAACTCGCTCCGAAGAAAAATAATTGCTTCATATTTTTTTATCATACCATATTTCTGGTATACTGCACGTATGACCAAACAAATTCTTTGCATGGGATCTATGTATATGGATATCAATACCCATCATTTTCCCTTGGATAACGGACTCATACTCAATAAAGAAATTGTAGGAAGCGGATATGAAGTTGTACCTGGAGGATCCGCGCTCAACTTTGCTCGTGTGTGCGCTGCGCTTGGATTACAGCCTAAATTTATCGGGAAAATGGGAGATGACACAATCGGGACACTTCTGAAAACACTCATTGAGGATGCGCATATTACACCCACACTCATAACCGATACCCATGTACAAACTAATATTTCGGTTAACTATACTTCTGATGAGGGTGATACGATTATGACAGTTGTCGGTACTGCCAATCAATCCCTTACGGGAGCAGAAGTACTGCAAAAGATACAAGAATTGCAATTTGCCAACGGATGTGTATATTTCGGCGGATGTTTTAAACTGCATGCTCTGATGGAAAAGTATGATGCGCTTGCAAGCGAAGCGAGCAAAAATAATAATATAATAATTGTCGACCATGGCAGATTTAATAATGCAGTAAAATCCGAACAAATAGCCATAATAAAAACCCTCATTGCAAAAGCTGATTATTATCTCCCAAGTCGTGAAGAATTCTGTCAATTATGGGAAACTGATTCGATAGAGGAGGGCATAAAAAAAGTGATACAAGTATCAAAAGCAAAAATCATGGTCAAAGATAGTATCAATGGCGTCTATGGATATAACGGAGAAAAAATAATACATGTACCCGCTTTCTCGGTAAATGCGATCAATCTTATCGGAGCAGGGGACAGCTGTAACGCAGGATTTATCTGTGCGCAGTTGGAAGGGGAATCATTCGAAGAAAGTCTGCGATTTGCGTGTGGTACGGCAGCGCTTAAAATCTCGCGGGAAAAATTACCAACAAAAGAAGAAATAGTACAATATATAAACTAAGCAGACGTAGATTCATATCCTTTATAGACAAACGGGATGACAGCTTTGACACCGGTATCTCTATCGCCAATTGATGGAACTACTTCAAGCCGTCGTGACAATAATCGATCATGCAGTGTCGTAGACGGACTATAAAATGCTCGAAGATCTCCATGCAGTTTAACCAGCGCATCTTTTATTTCCTTGGAGAATGCAAATCGTGAAACATGAATCGCAAAAGCATCCCTATTCATAGTATTCCAATCCTGAGGTATTAATTGTTGTTCCGGAGGTATCTTTCCTTCTCTATCTTCTTGTAATGTCAAATGTAATTTTTGCCACTCGTTTTGGGGCATTTCGGTTGGGACATCAGATTTTAACAGAATCGGAACCGGGGATGCAGTATACTTCTCAAGAGGCATCCCTGATTTGTTCTTAACACGTCCTTCAATTCTATTACTTCTGATAAGACCTTCGCCTAAATCAATTGTAGAAATAATCTTCTCGCGTGGTTTTCCCTCATCACTGATAGTAAATGCGTTATGATCCGCATATGGTCCATTCTCTCCGTGAGAAATGACAATAATATCCTCATTATGCTGTGTATGCAGATCCCCATGAAATGCATTATACGCATTCATCGCTAGAAACTTTGCTCTATACGCGATTTCTTCCCCATCTGCTTCCGGATATATTGCTTGCACGCGCTTTGTTACATGCTTGAGAAGAGATGTCTCATCGGCCATTGCGGGCAAATTTTCCCAACACTGCACTGCAGTCTGCGTATAATTTGTTTCCCAACTATAATCATGAATCTTTTTTTTATCAAATAATTCACGGATAGTTATGCCTTCATCAAGCGTATCCTCAAGCAATTGTTGTGTACCGATAATATCTTTCTTGTGGGCTAGTTCCTCAAGTTTTTCTGGGGTATATCCCGTTTCAGCAGATGATTCCAATGCAGTTTTCCGTTCTAAACCCATATACATAAAACCTGTTTGAGGATCATATGTCGTCTGAATCGTTATAATTCTCTTTTTTGTTTCATTATCCGGCAGGGTATCATTTACCTCTTTTTGGTATCGTGAGAATACTCCCGCAAGCTGAGATTTTTCCTCCACGTCCAAACGTAGTCCTTTATCATCAGGCAAATATCCTTTTTCCCGTTTTGTTTTCTCTTGTCTTGCCGCACACCCAGTATGACTTTCCACCAACTGTACCACTGTGTCATTTCTTTCAACTACATCTTTCAGTAATTTTTTAAAAGGAGATCCTTCAACCAACGTACATTGTCCATTGGAATCTTTTACCACACCCGGTATAAATGCACCGGGATTTTCGATAGTTTTCTTATGTCCATCAGGAACCCCCAAAACCAATGTCGGTAATAATCTGCCATCACTGCATTCAATACGTTTCGCAGCTCTGCGATGTGTATTTTCTCCATGAAGAAAATTTCTTGCGTTTCGAATTGCTAATTTTACCTCCGGAGAGGCAATTTCTTCTGATCGTTTATTGCGAATAGCGATTGCCTCACTATATGTCCGGGATAACAATGATTGTTCCTGAGGAGAGCGGGATTCCCCGAGAATTTGCCTTCGTAATGAAAGATAATGATCCAATTGCTGAGCGATATTACTATCCACCTCCTGACGAGGAGTCACTTCTCTTTGTGGGATAAAAATAGATCTTTCCGGTTGTGCCATAAAAAAGACATTATACTACTGTTCAAAAATATTTCAAGACTTACATTTTTCTTACGAATTTGACTCTTGTATTTGTGTAAGAAAGCTGTACAATAACATCATGGCTAAGAAAAAAACTAAAGCAACAAAAGTAGCGACAAAAACCGCTCCTGTTGATACTACTCCTGAAACAGATGTGCAGGAAGTAAAAACAGAAAAAACATACACTGGTCCTTCTAAAGCACAACAAATAAGAGGTAACCATAAAGTACGCATTTGGGTGATTATTGCCCTTCTTATCCTGGTAGCAATTCTTTTCTATTCATCGCTCTTTTAGCAGCACTCGGACTTGAAGTTGGACAAAATGACTATGATCTCGGCAAACTCTGGCAGACAAAATCATTTGAACAATCTAAAGTAACTCGTGACGCAAGCGGAAACGTATTATTTGATAAATTAGGCAATATTGTCACTGACTCAACAAAAGGGAAATATGCAGACCAATACAACTGTAGTGATTTTCAAACACAGAATGAAGCACAATCCTTCTTCCTTAAAGTAGGAGGAGTAAAACGTGACCTCAACAGACTTGACGGTGACAAAGATGGTGTCGCGTGTGAAGCTCTCCCCAAAAAATAGTTCTGATTTTCGGCGGGTATTATAACCACAGCAATAGAAGTAATGTTCTGCTACCATAGATATATGGAACAATCGACACAGAGTACTACTACAGCTTTTGGCAAACACAACCCTGTCCGAGTTTACTATATACTGGCATTTATGGAGGAATTCGCGCTTGGTGTACACGCGTCTATCTATGTCCTTTTTCTTCTCTCACAAAATCTCAATTTGTTTCAGGTAAATGTTGTCAATTTTGTCTTCATGATTTCCTGTTTTCTCTTTGAGTTACCAACA
>CAZLSZ010000065.1:2330-3604 GCA_964562445.1 uncultured Gammaproteobacteria bacterium | reverse complement strand
GCAAGCAAAAGACCTGTTACCCAAGCACGCATGACTATCTTCGGTTCTTCCCATCCCTTTTTTTGTAAATACAGGTGGAACGGTGCGACAGGGAGTAGTTTACGTCCGAGAAACTTTTTCCCTAAAAGCTGGATTGAGGAGGAGGCAATTTCAACAACAAAAACACCGCCAATAATAACCAAGGCCAACACCTTTCCCGTCAATAATCCGGTGATGGCAAGAGCTGCTCCCAACGACAATGATCCGACATCTCCCAGCCATATCCTCGCTTTATAGGTATTGAAATACAAAAATGCGATCACACTCCCGATCAAAACAGCAATGAATATACCCAGGGGCTGATCTACGACAACAGAATTAATCGCCATAAACGCGACAAGACAAATCACAAGCAATCCCGATGCGAGACCATCCAAGCCATCCGTTATATTAAACGCGTTGACAAAAGAGACAATGACAAATGCGGCGAATGGCACATACATAAAGCCGAGAAATAATTTACCGATACCATGGATAAAGATAAAATCATAATGCAATTGCGCATAAAATACCCACGCAATAACAAACGCGAGCGCCCATTGGATGACAAATTTATGGCGCATTCTGAGCCCGAAAAACTTCTCTTTACCGGGGACCATTTTCTTTAAATCATCATAGAATCCCAACACACCAAACCCGATAAAACCGAACAAAATAACAAAAATTTCCCAGGGATTGCTATTGATATTAAAAATTCCATATGCCCACGTGGTCCAAATCAACACAACAAGAATGATCAGTAATCCTCCGCCGAATGGCGTCCCCACCTTCCAGGAATTGTATTTATCAAATGTGGGAGTCTTGTTATTAAACATATCACGCGTTACCTGTTTGTAACGGCGCAATTTCATCTTATACAAGAAATCGATAAAAGGAACGATAAGAATAGCCGTGATAAGAAACGACGACAGCATCAAGCCCAATAGTTCTTTCATATCACTATTATAGCCTTTTATATGTACAGATACAATTGCTGAGGAGTAAAGTACCGTTAAGTTAATAAAACTACATAACAAGAGGGACTAATTCACTGAGATTTGTAATGATGTAATCCGGGACAAATTTTTCTTCCATCTGCTTTTTTACATATCTTCCCCGCTTCATCCACACGGTAGTGATGGAGGCAGTTTTTTTCTTTGCTTCCGCTAGTTGTTCCAACCGATCATCAACGAAAAAAACTGCCTCCATTTCTACATATAATGGAAGTACCAAACCATATGAGAGATGCTTTTGAG
>CAZLSZ010000065.1:0-2298 GCA_964562445.1 uncultured Gammaproteobacteria bacterium | reverse complement strand
AATTTCTTCAGCTGAAAATCAGTCTCACCTTGAGAAAGTATTCCTAATATTGCATGTTCGGCTAATTTCTCAAGTGCATCAGGAACTTCTTTATACAAGACGTAGTGTGTGAGTTCTGAATCCTTAAACCGCTTTGTATTAAAAAGCGTATCATCAATATCAAGAAGAATTATTTTTTTACTTTTTTCCATAATCAAACGTTATACGATAGACATTAGTATCCCGTTTGGTAAATCCTGATTTTTCATACAATGAATTTCCTGCGGATCTAACCCCGCGGGAAGTAAAATCCGCGTATGCAGCACCGTTTTCCCTGGCGCAAGCAATAACTGATTGTAATAATCGTTTTGCGATACCTCGTTTCCGATATGCGCTGTCCACAACCAGATCATCCATATATGCTTTTCTCACATACGGAATTCTATAAATAATGAGAAATGCCATTCCCGCGATGCGATCATGTACCGTATCTTTCGCAAGGAAGAGATGCTGTCCCGGGAGGGTGATGATATCCCTTACATCTTCATCCGTAAGCTCCTGATAGTTGGCACCCAATTGTGCTGCAAGATGACGGAGTGATTGTGCAAGTTCGGGAGAGTACGTTGTTGCTTCTTCAATAACGATATCGTCGTGTGTCATGTATTCATTGTATCAGGATGAGCAAGTAATGCCTCTGCCTCCTGTAGCTCCTCCGGTGTATTAACGCCTCGCCATCGGATATGTCCGACATTGATTGCGTCCAACGGTTTGTTATCTTTCACTGCCAAATCAATAAGCAAGGGAAGGTAGTATTCTCCCGTTACACTACTCTTTTCAATTTTAGGCAAGTATTCTTCCAAAAAACGCTTGGTAAAGACATAACAGGCAGGATTTACTTCTTTGATCTGTCGCTGTTCTTCGGTGGCGTCTTTTTCTTCCACGATTCCGACCATCTTATCATGTTCATCCCGTACGACTCTTCCCAATCCTTTCGGATTTTGGACATTAATCGTCAGGAGTGTCGCCACTGCATCGGAAGAAACATGTTTATCAATCAATTTGCGCAATGTATCTTCCGTATAAAATGCCGAGTCATCTCCCTGAATCACCAACACATCGGTAATCTCAGAAGGTACTTTTTTCAATGCACAACGTACCGCATGGGCTGTTCCGAGTTGTTCTTCCTGCTCTGCATACAGAACATGTGTGTCGCGTAGTGACTCTTTTACTGATTCTTTCGCGAAGCCAAGCACAATAATGACGGGGTTGACCTGCATCTTTTCGAGTCGCTCAACCGCGTGAAGAATTATCGGCTTATTGCCCAAGAGCATTGTCACTTTATTAATGCCTTCCACACCCATTCGGGTGCCTTTGCCGGCAGCGAGAATAACAGCTCCTACTTTTCGATCATGTGTACTCATAGTTCTTTTTCGTCCTCAACAACTCGTTTTATTATACCACCTAATGTGACAATCCGATTTTCAAAATCCTCATACCCACGGTCGAGTTTTTCAATACCGAATATCGTGGACTCCCCTTTGGCGACCAGCGCTGCGATCACAATTGCCGCTCCTGCTCTCAGATCAACCATTGTCGCGATCGCGTTATGCAGACGCGTCGGACCGGTGATTTCTACCGCATGATAAAACTCAGGATTATCGTCTGTCAGATTAAAATTATATACTTCTTCAGGATTGGAAATTTTGGGATTGTATAATCTCGCTTTTGCGCCCATCTTCTGTAAATCCTTGATATACCCGAATTTATTCTCAAACACCGTTTCATGGATGACAGATTTCCCCTTTGCCTGCGTCATAAGAATTGCCCACGGTGCCTGCCAGTCAGTCATAAATCCGGGATGCGGTGTGGTTTCGACATCAACCGCGACAACAGGTCCCTTGTAAAAAAATCGTATTCCTTTATCCGTTTCTTCATACCCGCCATTTGCTTTTTCAAATCGTGTGATGAATTCAGCAATTTTTTCTTTTGTCACACCTTTGACCAAAATATCTCCCTTGGTAGCGACCGCGGCAATGGCAAACGTCACAACTTCATTTCTATCCGGTAAAATCGTATACGTGCCGCCATGTAATTTTTCGACTCCTTCAATTTCAATCACCCGATGTCTTGTACGCTTAATTTTTGCCCCCATGTTATTCAAAAGCGCGATCAATTCATCAATTTCAGGCTCCTCAGCGGCATTTTTAAGAATAGTTTTGCCCTTTGCGAGCACAGCCGCGATAATGAGTGTCTCAGTCCCTGTATGCGTATTCTTTTGAAAATGGATCGTCGCGCCGTGCATGCCTGCAGCTTTAGCAT
>CAZLSZ010000064.1:0-4167 GCA_964562445.1 uncultured Gammaproteobacteria bacterium | reverse complement strand
ATTATTTAAAGAATATTTATCTATCTGTCTGAGACCTGTTTGGCTGAGCCTCATGGGCTGGACCCCCTTGGTCGTTATAACGATTAATACTTCATTGTACCATTTCGAGGCTAAATGGGACAAATGGGACACTACATAAGCACTAAACTATATTTTAGTAATGATGTATAAAAATATTGTTTGATATCTGTGACTTTTTAGCTATTTTTTCCGAAATCACAAAAAACAGAGTACCTATATATAAATAGAGTGATAACCTTTTTCTAAAAGTCGGTCTTTCAAACTTTTCTTTGTCTAACATTCCCCTGATTATTTCCCCTGTAAGATGAGGGACTCGAGTACTAACAAATGATTTTTCAGGAATTGGAGTAGCGATTTTCACCCCATCAGTCGAAGATCCAAGAGCAATAGAGATTGTTCTAACCCGTACTCACGAATTTAGTATGGTAAATACGACCTTGTTTTTAAATTCGCTTGACAATCATTATCTTATCACATAAGATAATAGTATGAATACTTCAAAACAAAGGATTCTCAATCAATTTATGCAATCATTAATGAGGATTCGTCGAATTGCTGAGCAATCTTTTATTGCCCCCATAAAAGATGGAAACGTTACATTACTTCAACATCAAGCACTATTACATTTAAAAGATCAACCGGGGTGCACCGTAGGTGAATTATCAACAAAATTAGGATTATCATCATCTTCTATAGCTCAGTTAATTGAAAGACTAATAAATTTAGGTGCATTAAAAAAGACTCTTGATAAGGTTGATCGTCGGATAACACATCTCTGGCTAACCAAAAAAGGCAGTCATCAAACAGAGATGGCTCACAGTGTGTTAGCTGAAAAAGTAGGAAATGTTTTTTCACAGATGCCTGAGGAGGATTTAAAGGAAGTTGTTCGTATTTTTACTAATTTTCTCAAAAAAATAGAGAAATAAAAATAGAATGAAAAAAGTAGCAATAATAATATTTATTTCAATAGTGGCATTATTCGTGGTAAGAATGATAGTTCTTGAAAAACCAAGCACAGAAATACTGTACACAATAATAAAAGAGGATTTAGTAGAAACCGTGCAGGTAAGCGGTACATTTAATAAAACTGCGTCTGATGAGGAAAAGGCTCTTGCATATCTTAATTATCAAAATGCAATAAGCGCTGTTAAGACAAGTCAACAAAACAAACTTGCAGCAGATGCAGCCATGTGGACAAAACAGAAGGCATTACTTGATGCTCAAAATGGCGTTGATTATAAGAACAACAACACTACCAATACAGTAACGAAAAAAGACTATACCGATTTGGAGAAATATAGTGTTGATGGTACGCTAACTCAAGCACAGAAAGATTTTTTAGCATCGGAAACAAAATATAAAGAAGCAGACATTGCTATTGGAGCGGCTAATGCTCAGGTTGCAGCAACAAAGATTGCCTATGAAGACACATTCCTCAATGAGCCCATTATAACAGTAGATATCAACGAAATGTATTTACCACGAATATCTATTGGTCAAAAAACAAAAATAATTTTTGATGCATTTAATAATCAAACGGTGACAGGATTTGTCAAAAGTATTGATACCATAGGTACAGTTAAGGGAGGAGTTGTCACATATGAAACAAAGATTTCTATGGATGCAATTCCACCCGGGGTACGGGCAAATATGACTGCGCTTATTACGATAGAAACGCTACGTAAAAACACTATTCTTTCCGTTCCAAATAGCGCCATCATTGCCAAAAACAATAAAAAATATGTTGAACAGGTGATAAAACAAAAGAAAAACGTAGTAGAGGTAAAAACGGGAGTAAAAGGTTTAGTTAAAACTGAAATTATAAAAGGACTCGGTGAAAAAGATGTGATTATTGCAAACCCAAATGATTAATAGGTTATTCAAAATAAATAAATCTTTAGAGGTTGGATTTTTTCTTGCTGTTTCCGATATTAAACGGAGCAATCCCTGGACTACCGGTTTGATTATTTTTGTAATGATGCTTACATTTTTCAATATGATTCTCCTAAATGGGATATTGATTGGACTTGCCCAAGGAATGACGGGAACGTTCAAACTATACTATGCATCTGATGTACTAATTACTCCCTCATTAAACAAAAAAAGTATAGAAGATACAAATGTGATTTTAGCTGTTATTGACAGTCTGCCAACAGTGAAAAATGTTACTACTCGGTATACGGGTCAGGCAACTCTTGAATACGGGTATCAAACAAAACTTAAGGTGTCTGATAGTGCAGAAAGTGTTAATTCTCTACTGGTGGGGATAAACCCAGATAAAGAAAATAAAGTAACTCATTTGTCTCAAATGATTGTTGCGGGACAATATCTTGAATCAACCGATATGGATATGGTTGTTCTTGGATCTGATTTAATTTCAAAATATACAACGGCCAGAGGATCGTCGGAGTCTGATGGGAGTAAGATATTAAAAACCGCAGATGTTGGTTCAAAACTTAGATTGACTGTGAATAATATTCAAAAAGACGTTGTGATTAAGGGAGTATTAAGTACTAATAACTCAACAGTTGATAGCCGTATATATATGACAGAAACGGCGGCAAGACAATTATTAGATAGGAAAGGACTTAATGTAAATGAAATAGCGATCACGCTAACAAACAATTCGTCTGACACTGCTGCAAAATCCTATATTAAAAATAATTTAAATGACGCAAGCAATGTGTTAGTTCAGACGTCAAAAGAAGCAATACCGAGCGGAATTAGTCAAATGATTAAAACTTTTACTCTTCTTGGGGTTATGGTTGCCGCTATCGCTCTGTTTGTCGGAGCAATCACTATATTTATAGTGATCTATGTCAATGCAATAACTCGACGTAAATTTATTGGAATTCTTAAAGCAGTTGGAGTTCCAAGTATTGCAATAGAAATTTCCTACATATTTCAGGCTCTTTTCTATGCCATTTTTGGGATTATTATTGCAAGTATTCTTCTCTTGGGATTTCTTACTCCCTATTTTATTCTGCATCCCATACATTATCCTGTAGGGACGGGTTCACTTGCGATTACGCCAAATGATGTTTTGACCCGGGCAATTATTTTGTTGATTACCGCCTTTATTTCTGGACTGGTTCCAGCATGGCTTGTTACGAAGCAAAACACCTTAGATGCAATTTTAGGAAGATAAATATGATTATAGTAAAAAATATAGTAAAAAAATTTAAGATGGGTACAGTCGAAAGCATTGTATTGAAAGGAATAAACTTTACTGTTCCCAAAGGACAGTTTCTTGCTATTACTGGTAGATCAGGATCTGGCAAAAGTACACTTCTCTATCAATTAGGACTTCTTGATCACCCGAGTGAAGGCTCAATCAGCATTAATGATGAGATAGTAACAAACCTGTATGGTTCAAGACGAATTGAATTTCGTCGAAAATATCTCGGATACATTTTCCAGGATTATGCAATTCTTCCGACACTTACCGCGAAGGAAAATGTCATTCTACCTATGATGATGGGAGATGGTTCTAAAAATAGCATTGAACAAAGGGCAAAAGAAGCCTTAAAAAAAGTTGGATTAGAAAAGCAGATTGACAATCTACCTTCTCAATTATCAGGAGGTGAACAGCAACGAGTAGGTATTGCTCGGGCAATTGCACACAATCCCAGTATTATCTTTGCTGACGAACCAACCGCTAACCTTGATACTGAATCCTCAAAGGTTGTATTGGATATTTTCCTTAAGCTGAATAAAGAAGGACAAACCATTGTCATGGTTACTCATGAACCCGAGTATGCAAAATTAACAGACCGAATTATTGAAATCAGTGACGGAAGAGTTATCTCTGATAAAAAAGTAAGCCATCAAAAAATAAAACTTTAAAACGTAATTTTACTTTCATTATTCAAAATAATCATAAAGCCCTAACCTTTCTATTTTGCTATGAAAGACAAAATGGAGAGAGTCCATAAGCTCCCAAAGAGATATTTTAATAAGAATTTTGAGAGTGAAAGTGATATTTTGATGAATCTAGGAATGTCCAGAACCGAGAAGTTTTTTTAGAGGAGTATTCGTCTATCGCTTACTGGGACAATCTAATCGTTACTGTGCTTTCCGTCTGAGACCTGTTTGGCTGCCCAGCAGGGATTCGAACCCCGATAAGCAGATCCAAAGTCTGCTGTC
>CAZLSZ010000063.1:0-4263 GCA_964562445.1 uncultured Gammaproteobacteria bacterium | reverse complement strand
CGTCCTTCTCTCCAGTCCATCATATCCATATCAGCAGTATGTGCAGGGTGTGTCGAAATGAGGAGTCCTATTCCGTGTTTTTCAATATCATCAGCAAATCGTTTTTGCCCTACAAATGTTGGCTGCATGATGTCCCGGACACTCTCTTCAAACGGATCAATAGGTGTTTCATTTGCTGCATATGCCTGCAGTGTACCATGATAAGCAATGATTTTATCTCCGAGAGTGGTACCGCTTTTTTCGCTCATCATCGTTTGAATTACTGCAAAATGTTTTCTGTCCAATTCACGAATACGAGGATCTTCACGTGATACCCCTTGCGATTTTAATGTACCAAGCTGCATTAATGTCGGAAGGATATCTGTTTCTACTGTTTTCTCCGATACTCTTTTTGTCTCAGGCTGCGTAATTCTGTCAATCAGTTCAGTTTTTACAGGATATGTACGCAAACCTCCCCCTATCAAATTACCGTCATATAATGTTGTTATTCGTTCATGCATATTAAAAAAAGAAAAGACCTAATTATAGGTCATTGAATATTTATTACGTCCGCATACTTAAAAGCGAATGTATATCATTTTTATAAATCTGTAATTGATTATAGGCTGATAGCTCAGCATTATCTTGACTTGCTCTAAACAGCACGGCAACAGAAATCAGACATATACTTGACATGTTGTCAAAAAATGTCAACAAACACAATTTAAAAATACTTTTGACAAAGTCATCTGGGTTTGCAACGATATATGTATGAGACGAACGTGGTGGATAGTGTTAGGTATAGTGCTTATTGCTGTGATAATGCCTCAATTTATTTTTGCACAAACAATCCCTTTTCCTCCTTTTCAGACAGTTACCTATTGTAACGGGCAGCAGTTGGATATCAATAAACCTACTGCAAATATTACCTCACAAAATCCTGTTATTATTCATCTCCATGGTGGAGGTTGGATAAAAGGTTCGAAGTCACCTATCGATCAGATGGATCCGCTTTCTCTTACTCCGGCAATCATGCGTAATTTGCAGAGTCGGGGCTTTGCCATCGTATCGGTGAATTACCGGTTGAGTATAGCGGGAAGGTTTCCCAATAATATCAGTGATGTAAAGTGCGCGATACGGTATGTCCGCGCAAACGCAGCTTTGTATAACTTTGATCCTAATAATATAGGTATTTTAGGATACAGTGCGGGTGGGCACTTGGGATATCTTGCCGGACTTGCTGATGCATCTGCCGGATGGGATACCGGTGAATATGTGGGGACATCGAGCGTGGTGCAGGCCGTGGCAGGTATTTCAGGTCCTACATATATTGAACAGTTAGGAAGAGATTATATCGATATCTGGACTTCATCAGTCGCGTTATGGGAGCAAGGAAGTCCTACGTATTGGGCAAGGCGGGGTACATCCAAGCCTCCTCTTCTGATTATTCATGGTACTGCAGATACGACTGTCCCTTATGCGCAAGCGCAATCTCTCTATAAAGCAGCGCAAGAAGGTGGAATATCTGCGACACTCGTCACTGTCCAAAATGCTAATCATGGCTATATTGAGCCGAATATGAGTCCACCCCCTTCTACAGTAATTGCGCAGACTGTTAATTTCTTCCAAATGCATTTAGGAAAAACATTATCCATCACTCCTCCCGCAGAGATATCACCGACATGGAATTGTATGGGAAATTGTTTGCCTTCAGGTGTGCCACCCACCCAGCCGATAGGCACGCAAATACCACAACCCACATCCGGAGATCCTATTCCTCCTGTAGAGCCGACAACAGTTCCACAGATTACCAATCCGCCTGTGACTTCTCCACCCGTAACTACCAATCCGCAACGTCCGAGAAATCAGGGAATTTTTAGCATCATTTTTGCGTTTTTACTGGGTCTTTTGCGTATATTTTTGGAGCTTTTTTCATAAATTTTGAATATAGATAAATCTACCGATATTTGTTACACTCAGATTATGGAAGAACAAACCACAACGCAACCCTCCTCATCTCCTCAATATCCTACTGAAGAAAAGAAAGAACGTATTGATGAATTGGATGTTATCGGAGCAGGAATAATACGATTATTCCATCGCGGGATTGAAAAAATAAAACAGCTAACAAACAAAAGTAAGAATAGTGTATGATTAAAAAAGGCTGATATGTCAATCTAAATGGCATTTTTTAGCCTCAAAAAAAAGTTTGACATGTCTCTGTGAAAACATTTTAATGTATATATACTCTTTGTATTTATATTACTTTTATATACAAAAAGTATTTACCCTAAGAGCATTGCTTATCGTACCTGAACTTATCTTTTTGAGTAACGAAAGTGATGCTCTTTTATTTTGTGTAAAATATGAATAAAGCTTTTATTTTTGATATGGACGGTGTCATCATCGCCGATGAGAGTAAAAAGAAAGAAGCGCTCAACGAAGTGTGGCCGACACTGGTGGGTGAAAAAGTAGCTTCAGTTTTTCGCATCCCCGTAGGTCAGACGCCCTTAAGTATTTATTCCGAAGCCGTAAAGCACGGCGCGACGATTTCTGAAGAACAATTTATGGAGGAATTTCAGAAAGTCGCGCTAAGAATTTATAATGAGTCTCCGATTACCACGGATATGGACAAACTTGGAGAATATTTGCTCGCAAACGGCTATAAAATTGGTGTGGTATCTTCGGCAAAAAAAGAGTGGATGGAGATTGTGTTTAAACGATTAGCCTTTGGTGACAAAATAAACGCGATTGTCTCCATCAACGATCATACGGAACTGAAACCAAAACCCCATCCCGGAGGTTATATCGAAGCTATTGAAGAGTTGGGGGCGACTTCCGATACGACCATTATCCTTGAAGATTCAAATTCAGGTATACAGGCAGCCAAGGGAGCAGGCGCATATACCATCGGACTGACGGCAAATTTACTCCCTGAATATACACAGCATGGCGCGGATATTTACGCAAACAATGTCGATGACATTATCGCGATAGTTGAAAAATGGAATGCTGCTCTTCCTCAAACCTAAATGTAGTATAATGCGTGCATGACAAAAAAGCTTCATGTAGTATCCCCAAACGCAAAAATTCTTCGCGCCAAATGTATTGCTCTTTCGCCGCGAGAGCTTCGTCTCAATGAAACGCAGGAAATAATTGAAGAAATGATGGATTTTGTATACGGGACCAATAATAAAGGTCCCGAGCGTGATAGGTCTCATTCGATGACTGTGGGGCTTTCGGCAAATCAGGTGAATCTCAATAGATGTATCAGTATCGTGGATATGGCAGTCGGTCGGAAAAATATCAGCGATATACAGGTACTCATTAATCCCGAAATTATTTGGAAAAGTAACACTATGGTCGAGCATATCGAAGGATGTGTCAATTTGGAAAATATTTGGGGGCCTGTTATGCGTTCGCGAAAAATAAAAGTAAAAGCATTGGACAGAAACGGAAACGAACTCCTTTTGACACTGCAGGGATGGCCAGCGATTCTTTTGCAGCATGAAGTAGATCATCTAAATGGTATATTATTTATTGACAGACTTGCTGATCCGAAAAAAGCGTTTCATGTGGAGGCTGATGATTATGCTGCGTATCGGAAGGATAAGAAGAACTGGAAAAAATTTATTGATGTGAGTCAGTATGTGAGAAAAATATAATTGAGATTGCCACTCCTGCTTTGCAGGATCGCAATGACAGAGCATTTAGTCAGTAATCGTATAATCCCCCACCTTTGTTCTGTGGATGTCCAGGGCAATTGCGCCGGTTCCGAGAGCTTTGCCAAGTTCATGGACAATGCCACGGATATAGGTACCAGCACTGCATTCAATTGCAAAAGAAAGGAGTGTAAACATTTTCGTATTAGTTGTTTGAAAAAATTCCTCCCATCCTTGTAAAATTTCTTTCTGTCTGAAATATCCCTCAACATGCGAAATCATTTCGTTAATTCGTTTTTGCAGCTCTTCTTTTGTGGTTTTCCGCATTTGTTTATACAGAAATGAATATACTTCAACAGTATGAGATGGAATTGTGATTTCATTCAGTCTCTGTTGTTTCGCCCACCAGAATAACGGTTTACCATTGACGGGCTTTGAGGAAAATGGTGGATATGGTTGCTCAAATGTTCCTGTGTATTGAGAGATGAATGTGTTGATGCCGTCTTCGCAGATAGTATGATCGAGATTGCTGCGTCTGCTTTGCATGATCGCAATGACATTTGTGTCAATCATCCCTAAGACATCATAGCTGTCGGTTTCTATGCCCAAAACGGCCTCAAAT
>CAZLSZ010000062.1:0-4595 GCA_964562445.1 uncultured Gammaproteobacteria bacterium | reverse complement strand
ATCTGCTTCTTGATATGTAAAACCGAAATCCTTTTCGTCCGTCTGTCCGTCCCACAGTCCGGCGGTTGGGGTTTGTGTACGTATCGCATGAGGTATCTCCAGATATTCAGCAAGTGCGAAAATCTGTGTTTTGTAGAGGTGCATAATCGGTTCGATATCAGACGCCTGATCTCCGTAACGGGTATAATAGCCGAGGAGATGTTCCGTTTTATTTTCCGTACCCACGACCATGGCATTGTGTTTTTTCGCAAGATCAAAGAGGAAAATCATGCGGGTGCGGGAGGCGATATTGCCGAGTCTGAGCAGTTCTGAATCTCCGATGTGGAGTTTGTTTGAAAAATCTTTGATTAACGTGTTGATGGAAATATGCAGGATATTTTCTTCCGGGAAGCGAATTTCTTCTAAGAGCTTTTGCGTGGATTGGAATACGGAAGTTTCATTATATAAATGTGCTACATAGATGTTTTTGAGCGGCAATACTTGTTTGAGTAAGTACAATGACACTGTTGAATCAATGCCGCCGGATAAACCGATAACGGCGTGATTGATCGATTGCTCTGCAAATGTTTTTTTGAGAAATATACAGATTTTTTCTGTTTCTTCCGCCGGATTAATTTGTAAAAGATTATGCATACATTTTCTTGTTTTTTATAATTGATTCTACTTCGGGTGTCAGCATATAGGTAGTTGGGAGATTATTTTTTATGCGTTGTTTGATAATAGTGGATGAAAGATTTGTCAGGACGAGAGAATTATTATTAAGAATGATGATATTGTCAGGAATTTTTTGTAAATGTAATTTTTCTTTTACCGTTTCTTCAAGATGCGGGAGCATCCATTCCCGGGGGAAAATAATCAGATGATGGTGTTGTATGATCATCTTCCAATCTTTGTATTTATGAAAATGTTCCAGCTGATCACTGCCCATAATCCAATAAAAAGTATGCTGTGGGCACAGGTCGCTAAGGTAGGTCAGGGTATCAATGGTGAAGCTTGTAGGGTTGTGCTTCATCTCAAAATCAGACACCTTCAGTTTTTTTGTCTCAAACGTTTTAAGCATTTGGAATCGGATTGCTTCAGGGGTCAGTTTCCGCTGAAACGGATGTTGATAAGCAGGCATAAACCATACTTCATCCATAGAAAGTTGTTCCTGCACTTGGGTAGCGATGAGGAGATGTCCGATATGGGGTGGATCAAAACTGCCGCCGAGAATAGCAATCTTCATCAGGTTATTGTAGCAAATTGTCAGTAAATATTATATCTCGATATATTATTCACATTGTTTACTTCATTTTATTTTATGAGATAATTACTTTGTGGATAGGTCTACTGTCGAACGTGAATCAAGAACGTTTATAAAAGAGCATAAAAAGGAACTTTGTGAATATTTTGCCAGTAAGTTGATGTACCCACCTGTTACTAATCCTTCTTCATACTTTATGGCAGGATCTCCCGGTGCAGGAAAGACTGAATATTCAAAATCTTTTATTCAACAGCTGCAGCAAAAGTATCCTGAGCGTAAAATTGTACGGATCGATGCTGATGACATACGTGACTATATTCCTCAATATGATCATTCAAATGCAATGCTTATTCAAGGGGCTGCTTCACTTGGTGTGGAATATTTATTGGACTATGTTATCAAACATCGCCAAGATTTTTTGCTTGATGCAACATTTGCTGATTATGCGAAAGCATATCAAAATATTACGAGATGTTTACATAGAAATAGAAAAATTGGTATAACATATATATATCAAGATCCTTTCGTAGCGTGGGACTTTACTAAAAAAAGGAAGAGAGTTGAGGGGAGGCCGGTGCCGAAAGATACATTTATCAACGCATTTTTTACAGCAAAAGAAAATGTTGATAGAATAAAAAATGAGTTTGGAAAGAGAGTAGAACTCGATTTAATAATTAAAAATGTCAATCAAAAGGTAGAAAAAGCTGAGTTTAACATTGACCGAGTTGCGGATTATTTGCAAATAGAGTATACTCCACAGACTTTAGGAGAATTATTACAATAATATGAATATAATAAAATTATTTAAAACAGAAAAGAAAGCAGAGGGTAAGAGTTATTTTGATCTTTCCGCTCGTGAGAAAAAGAAGATTATAAAAAAAGCTGCTGAGGATTCGAATAAAATGCAACAAGAATTACTAAAAAAATACGATAAACTAGTATCTGCATAATCTGTTTTATACTTCGATAATTTTTTCATGGGAATTCCCTTTTCTATCTAAATGTTTAATAACAAACAAATAACTTCTCATTATAAGTGAAGAAAATGAAAAATAGTAAGAAATGTTCTCATATGTACTGGTAAGACATTATGCTTTTCATGTATAGTAATAGTACATACTATGCAGGAAGATATCACCACCCCCATGATGAAACAGTATCTCGCGATTAAAAAGCAGTATATGGATTGTTTGGTGCTGTACCGAATGGGAGACTTCTATGAGCTTTTTCAGGATGACGCGCATATTGGAGCAAGGTTGTTAAATATCACACTTACAGGCAAGGCAAACGGCAAGGGCGGGCGTATCCCCATGGCAGGTGTGCCGTATCACGCGGTGGACGCGTATCTCGCGAAATTGGTAAAAGCGGGTTATAAAGTGGCGATTTGTGAACAGTTATCTCCCCCCAATAAAAAAGGACTTGTTGAGCGTGATGTCGTGCGTATAGTGACGCCGGGGACACTCCTTGATGAAAAGGTCCTTGAGAAAAAAGCGAATAATTACATTATCAGTCTTGCAATCCATAAGGATAAGGCAGCACTGGCAATTGCGGATGTATCCACCGGATACTTTGCTGTTACGCATCTTGCGGAGCACAATCTCGCGCAACCACTGCGAGATGAGCTCGTGCGTATCAATCCTGCTGAGTGTATCCTTTCAGAATCTTTATATAATAATCCGGAAATATTGGGAATTCTCAATGTTGAGAAAAACATTAATATTTTTCTTTTTCCGCAGTGGGAAATGTACGCGAAAGACGCAAAGAATGTGCTCAAAAAGCACTTTCAGGTGATGTCGCTTGAGTGTTTCGGGATAGAAGGAGACACGATAGCACAGGAGGCGTCTGCTGCCCTGTTGGGATATTTGCAGCAGACGCAAAAAGGACCTGTCAATCATATTAAGAAACTGCATCTCTCCGCCAAACAGGAGCATGTGCTGCTTGACCGCTCAACGGTGATTAATCTCGAATTATTTTCAACTATCCGCGATCATGAAACGACCGGGACATTATTATCCGTCATCGATCAGACTGTGACATCCATGGGAGGGCGGCTGATGAAACAGTGGATGCGAAAACCGCTTACTGATAAAAAAGCGATTGAACGTCGGTATGACGCGGTCACTGAGCTCCTCAAACAGCAGGCATCCGCGAATATATTGCGAAAGCAGCTTGAGGATGTATGTGATATTGAGCGGCTGATTTCCCGACTATCCGTGGGGCTCGGAAACGCGAGAGACATAGTCAATCTCAAAAATTCCCTCATGGTACTTTTGGAGATAAAAAAAGAGATGCTGGAGTTTACCAATCCGCTTTTTGCAGCGCTTGCAACATGCATCAGGACAAAAAAGTCAGAGAAACACGACGCATTGGGTAACATTATTTCATATATTGAAAAGTATATCGTGCCTGAGCCACCCATCAGTATCCGTGAAGGAGGGATGATACAAAAAGGTATCCATAAGGAGCTGGATACACTACGAAACATCGTCGGGGGGAGTAGAGATTGGATTCTTGATTTGGAAAAACAGGAGCGGGAACGGACGGGCATCGGGTCCCTGAAAATCAGATACAATCAGGTCTTCGGATTTTACATCGAAATAAGTAAAGCAAACCTTACGTCCGTTCCCGCTGAATACATGCGTAAACAAACACTCGTCAATGCCGAGCGGTTTATCACCCGTGAGCTCAAAGAACAGGAAGAAATTATTCTTTCAGCAGAACAGAAAATACATGATATTGAATTCACACTTTTTCAGGAAGTCTTGGGGCACATTCTGGAGCAGGTAGAAGTCATGCAGGATGGGGCGGAAAGTGTCGCGCAGTTGGATTGCCTCCTCTCGTTTGCTTCAGTCAGCCAGGAGCGCAACTACTGCCGCCCGGCACTCACAACCACCGGGGATATCCATATCGTGAACGGCAGGCATCCCGTGGTTGAGACACTGCTTCGGGAGCATACACAATTTGTTCCTAATTCCGTTTCTCTCAATCAGGAGAATCAACTCCTTATTATTACCGGACCGAATATGGCCGGGAAATCAGTGTATATTCGTCAGGCAGCGCTTCTGATTCTCCTTTCGCAGATGGGGTGTTTTATCCCGGCTGATACGGCGGAAATTAGCCTTGTGGATCAGATTTTTGTGCGCTCAGGTGCCTCGGATGTCATCACATCAGGACTCTCGACATTTATGGTGGAGATGGTGGAGACCGCGCATATTCTTCATCACGCGACAGAGAAAAGTTTCATCATCATGGATGAGATAGGACGCGGAACGAGTACATTCGACGGGATCAGTATCGCCTGGGCTGTGGCTGAGTACATCGTCACGCATATGCAAAATGCTCCCAAAACACT
>CAZLSZ010000061.1:0-4709 GCA_964562445.1 uncultured Gammaproteobacteria bacterium | reverse complement strand
TCCACCCTTCGCAAGGTACCATACGGCACCTTGCTACGGAGTGGCACAGCCACCCAATACTATTTTTTTGCTGTGAATCAGACAGGGGAGGGTGCCCCTAACGAAGCGTTACGCGAAGTGGGGCATTTTTTATGTACTACACGTATATCCTCTTTCTATCATGGCTTCTCTGAGAACATAACAAACCGTCTTCATGAACATCAGGAAGGAAAGGTTTCTTCTACAAAAAATTTCCGGCCCGTAAAACTTGTCTTTTATGCAGCTTTTTCCTCTAAGAAAAATGCCCTAAATTTTGAAAAATATCTCAAAACAGCATCCGGCTACGCTTTCCGCAATAAAAGATTAGTCGTTACATAAACTCCCCCCTCATGACATGCATATAAAAAACTCTGAAGCAATTATCTCAAATATATTTTTCACATCCATACTTCATACGCCATATTGTATACTAATTATATGGATGTGTTTTGGGCGCTCTTTATAAAAATCCTCCCCCTCTATATCCTCATGGGATTGGGATACATCGCCGGACGTTATATGAAAGTACAGCGCAAATCTGTGGGCACACTCCTTCTCTATTTTTTTCTTCCCGCAGTCTACTTCACATCGATCGCGACCACGCCATTAACCGCATCTACACTCTCATTCCCTATCCTCTTTTTTATATTATGTTCTCTGATCGCGATATTTTTTCTCTTTATCGGAGGATTTATCTGGAAAGATCCGATAAAAAATATCTGCGCGCAGGCGTGTGGAGGCGGTAACTACGGCTATTTCGCGATTCCTGTCGCGATGGCAATATTTGATAAAGATACCGTCGGTCTCATCGTTCTTGCTGGCCTCGGGTATGTTGTGTACGAAAACACGGTTGGATACTTTATCATCGAACGCGGAAAAAAATCTATCAAATCAAGCCTGCTGGCGCTGGAAAAACTCCCCGCAATTTGGGCGATCATGCTCGGTCTTATCTTCAATGTGACAGGACTCAAACTCGATGCCACAACCATGGGAATTCTGGAAAACTTCAGAGGAGGTTTTACGATACTGGGCATGATGATTATCGGCCTAGGTGTATCGACAATTAAACTCAAAGGCTTCAAACTCAACAAAGCATATATCACCCTCACCTTTCTCTCAAAATTTGTTGTCTGGCCAATTATAATGGCACTTATTATTTTTTTGGATAGGACATACTTTCATTTTTATTCTCCCACCATGCATAAAGTCCTGACGCTTATGTCTATCATCCCTCTCGCGGCAAATACGATCGTGTATGCAATCGCACTCAAAATTGATCCGGAAAATGTGGCAATCGGGGTACTCCTGAGTACATTATTCGCGCTTATCTTTATACCAATTATTACTGTCAACTTTATCCTGTAACGCTACTGTACAGAACGAAACATCTTCTTTATCGCTTTTCTATTCTGAGGATCAGAGGCTCTATGTCCGGCTAGTGTCCAAACAATAGACGCATTTTTTCCGTATCCGGTAACCAAATCATATGCTCCCAAGGGGGGCGTACACATATCAAATCTTCCCTGTACAATGTGCAAAGGAATATGTCGAATTTTTTGGATATTATCCAATATATAATTTTCCGGGATGAACATATTATGGAGGAAATAATGTAATTCCAATCGTGCATGCGGGATTGGATCAATTGCCGAAATCATTGTTTCCAGCATCTCACGATCATACTGTATGCTCATCATTGTAAGATTCCATAATGACCATTCAGCAGCAAATATTCTCGCATCTTCGATGTCTTGTGAACCGATTTTTTTTGCATAAAAATTCATGATCTTTTCCCCCGTCGTTCTATCACTTTCAGGCACATTACTGATAAATCGCTTCCATGCTTCAGGGAACCATTTTTTAGATTGTCCCAAAAGATTTTCTTCATCTTCTTTACGAACCAGATAAATACTCCACAAAAATAACTTTTGTACTCTCTCGGGATGTGCTATCGCGTATAACAGGCTTAATGCTGATCCCCATGAACCTCCAGCGAGGGAAAACTTTTTTATTTTCAGATGATCAGCGAGGATATTTATATCCCAAATGAGATCCTGTGTCGTATTGTTTGTTGTACTTGCGTAGGGGAGGCTTCTTCCAGCGCCGCGCTGATCATAAAAAACTATATGATGAATGTTGGGATCAAATAACCGTCGATGTTTCGTTCGAAATCCTGCCCCAGGTCCTCCATGCAAGAAAAAAATAGCCGGAGCAGCAGGATTACCCCATTCTTCAAAATATAATTTGTGGCCGCCGGGAACATCGAGATACCCTTTACTAATGATATTACTCATAGAAGCATTATAACAAACAAGAGAGTGAAACTATTATTTCTTTTTTTCTTTTACAATGAGGAGTTTGATTCCTGAGACGAAAATACTAAATAATAATGCCCACCAAAAACTTGCGACGGCAAATCCCGGAATTAATTTATCTGCAATGATAACCAAAAATGCATTTATTACTAGGAGAAATACTCCGAGAGTAACAATGGTAATGGGAAATGTAAGAAGCACGAGGAGAGGACGCACAAAACTATTGAGCAGACCCATCACAACTGCTATGACAAACGCTGTCCAGATAGATTCCACATGCACACCCTTGAGGATATACGCCACCGTAAATATGATAAGTGAAGTAATAGCCCAATTTGTCAGCAGTTTCATCTCTTTCTATCTCATCATACTCCCATACTTTTGTCAATTATCATTCTCCATGAGCAAATGTAATTCCCCATACATACTTTACTCCGTTTCTTTTTAATATATTTGCTGCTTCAGAGAGTGTCGCTCCTGAAGTAGCTACGTCATCGATGAGAAATACTTGTGGATAGGTTTGCGCGAGCGCCGCGTATTTTTTGTTAATCGCGAACGCTCGCGCAATATTATCCTTCCGCGCTTGCTTGGTCAAACCGACCTGCGTTTTGGTATCTTTTATTCTGACAAGAATATCAAGAACCGGAATTCCCATACGTTTTCCCAATCCTTTGGCAAGAAATTCTGCTTGGTTATATCCACGCTTTCGCAGTCTATTAATGTGAATAGGGATGGGGACAAAAATAGTAGGAACAGAAAGTAGTCTATATACTTGTTCCTGTTGGATTATCCCTTCATAAAACAATGAACTGATCGTATCCTCCATATCAAAAAGGTAAGGAGGATATTTGAACTGATACACTATTTTCTTTATAATGCCTTTATAAACCAAACTAGAATAGATGCCGTCAATACTGTACCTGCTCCGACAGAGGGGATGCGTCCGTCCGTCTATGGTATGTTTCTGACACACGGCACATACGGAATCAGTATTAAATGTACAATACGCAAGACACGTTGCGCAGATAAATGAACCAATCTGCCTGCATTGAATACACCGTTTGGGAAAAAGAATATCAAGAATACACACTTATAGAATAATATCTATTTTTAGTATAGATTATTTATTTCTTCTTTGCTGGAGATTTTTTGGGAGCCCGCTTCATTTCCACTAAATAACTTGATAAGCGGGCCTTACTATCTTCTAAAGGAAATAATGAAACATCGGCAGCAAGATTGGTCTTATCGTAATACCCGAAAGGATTATCAAGATCCTTAATAAAATAAATCATATACACAAGAATAAATGCGACAAAAGAGACAAAAAAGAGACTCTCACTGAAAGGTTCCATCTGTATAACGATCAATCCCAACAACAATATCGAAGTGATAATCTCAGCAATGGCGTATCCTGCCCCGATAAAACTCGTCTCACGAATGGTATGTATACGCCGGACAACTCGTCTAAGCACATTCTGTTCTTGCTTGAGTCGTGCGATAAAGTTTGCCTGCGTCTGCGGCTCCAAAGCTACGAAATCATCATTAAACGTACGCAGTTGTCTGATGAGCTCATCCGTATGAATTTTTTTATAGAACCAATCCAATAATAAATCGTTAAAATGCACTAACTTCTCCATAAATACCACAGCATCACGACTTTTCTTTTGTTGATAGATGATTATTGCTTCATCAGCCAATGTCTCAAGGCTTGAAGATAACTCACCGGGTAATTTCTCACTTTCTTTATAGTCTACAAGTGTCCCGGATATGAGAAAACCAATAAGGAAAATATTTGCTGAAATGATCGCAGTAAATAATGAATTGAGCTCCAAAAGCTCATACCCCATGGTATGAACAATATATTTTATACAAAGGACAATAGCTACCAAAGGGAGCGTACGCAATCCAATATGCCATTTTGATCGTATCGGCAGACGAGAAATGAATTGATTCATAAAAAAATTATTGTAGCAATTTTGAACTGTTTATACCAGACAAAAAACAATGCGGTTAGTGAATTATGCTCTGGGGAATTTGGGTAATACACCTTGTTTGCGCGCAATACCCAAGACTTTATTGGCATTTTCTCTGAATTTTTTTCTTTCCGCTCCTCTATGAGAATCATTGGGTGAAAAAATCTCATGTGACACAGCTTTTGCTGTAGGTTCTGGCGTTCTTGTATTATCTTTAAATATGGCACGCAATCTATCTTTCATGGGAGAGTATGATAACAAAAAAAAAGCCCTATCGGATGACATTTGCCTGACAAAAGCATATTCCCCTTTTCTCATAGCCCACAGCTAACGGCAAATTACTAATCTGCGGAGGAGACAGGATTCGAACCTGCGTGAGTATTTCTACTCAGGAATTTAGCAA
>CAZLSZ010000060.1:0-4739 GCA_964562445.1 uncultured Gammaproteobacteria bacterium | reverse complement strand
TTCAAACGCTCGATAATCTTAGTTACGCCTCGCTACGCTCGGCTTTATTGAAGAATTGAATGAGAATGGAGCTTATAACTCGCTGAGTGTGGTAGTGTCTTTTGCTCTATCCTGAACGTAATTGAGATACCGCTCAGTGGTAGAAAGTCTCTTGTGACCCAAAATCTTTGAAAGCAAGACCAGTGATACACCATGTTTGAGATGATGAGCCACAAATGTGTGTCTGAGATCATTTACCTTTGCGTTTTCAATACCCGCGATTCTGAAATAACGCTCAATTGCAGTACGGATATTTCTAACGAGAAAGGGTTTACCTGATTTGGTCACAAAGACATGGTTATCTTCAATCTGCGGCCTGATAGAAAGATATCTAGTCAAGGCTTCCTTTGCTGATTTATTGACCGGCACCATGCGCTCTTCGTGCTTCTCGTGCGGCGTAATGTGAATATTATCACCCTGAATATCTTCCATACGAATATCCGCGAGCTCCCCTATTCGGATACCTGTCTGCAATAAGAGCTCAATAATCGCGTACATACGGGCGTCATTTCGTGCTGCATCTCGGAGTGCTCTATATTCGGTCGGTTTCAGAATTCTCGGCGCTGCCAATTCATACTGCGGATGCGAAACTAGCAGAGACGGATCATCAGAGACATATTCGCTGACCTTCAAAAAGCGATAAAACGTTCTGGTCGAGTTCAATTTACGTGAAAGTGATTTGGGTGTGTATCCTCTCTCAGCAAGTTTACCCAGAAATGCCTGAATATCATCTTTAGAAACATCATGGATATTCTCTCTCTCTAATTCTTCAAGAAATGAGGTGAGCTGATCAATATCTTTTCCGTATGCCAAAACAGTCGCGCTGGAATGTTTTTTCCCCCGCAAAAAATTAATAAATTCTTGATGTGCGTCTTTTACCTTAATCGGTTTCATAATTTAGCGAGTCCCATAATATCACATTTTTACCTACTATTCAAGCTGTAGATTGCAATACTACCGTAAACGGATTACTATTATAATACATTATGCACTACAAACAAATAGCATATTTTGCTGCTCTTATAATCTTACTTATTGCCATCAATAATCTTACGCATTCCATTTATACGACGTGGGAGAAACAAAAACTTATTACAAAAGCGCAAAATGATCTAGAACAAACAGCAATAGAAAACATGCAGTTAAAACAATCTCTCGCGAAGGTAACAAAACCGGGATTTGTCGAATCTGAGGCTAGAAATAAGCTACTACTCACAAAAGGCAATGAAGGAATCGTGGTGATACCGACGAATGCAGAGATAATCAAGCCCACCCCTACTCCGCAGCCGATAGATACTACCCCGAATTGGGAAACATGGTGGAAAGTGTTCTTTTAATTAATTGATAATGAAGAAGTAAAAAAGTATCGCGAGAATAATACGATATACCCCAAACGGAATAAATGTATTTGTTTTGACAAATGAAACCAGCCACTTAATTGCCAGCAATGCGACGAAGAACGAAACAACGAATCCGATAGCTAATAATATATACTCATATTGTGAGAAGGCAAAATTTGCATCTTTCATGTCAAAAACAGTCGCCGCAAGCATCGTAGGGATGGCCAGAAGAAAAGAAAATGTTACGGCTGCTTCCCTCTTGGCACCCAAATACATAGCACCCAGTATGGTCGCGGCAGACCTCGAGACTCCCGGGATAACTGCTATCGCCTGACAAATACCGATCAGCACCGCTTGTTTGTACGTTAGTGCCTTGATGTCGTCTTTATGATGGTCTTTCTCTTTGTAAAAGTATTCCAGCGCGATGAGCAGAATACCTCCGATAAAAAGAGAGATGAGGGTGACATATTCATTACTCACCAGATATGTTTTGATGAACTTACCGAGGATAAACCCTATTATCGCAGTCGGGATAAATGCCGCCAGTATCTTTTTCCACGCCTCCGTATCCCGAAACGCAGTCCTCCAATACAAAACGATAACAGCAAGGATCGCGCCCAACTGGATAAAAATTTCAAACGAGGTAAAAAAAGAAGAATTGGGAACGTTCAGGAGCACTCGAGTAAGATTGAGATGTCCGGTGGAAGAAATCGGCAGAAACTCCGTAATTCCCTCTACTATACCGAAAATAATTGCCTGTAAATAATCCATGTGTAGTTTAGTATAGAGTAAAAAGTAAGAAGTATAAAGTAGCAGGTATACTCCGAATACCTAGCTCCTAGTCAGTAGCTCCTAATACATAATTCCGCATCAATACCTCCTCTTCTTCTTCGCCAAGGCTTTTACCTGCTCCAGAGGCCATGTGATGTCCATCAATGAAGCACTCAGCCAGAAATCAGCCCCCCACAAACTAACTTCAGAAGGACGGGATTTACGAAGATACTTTGCATACGTTTGCTCCAAAGAATTTCTTTTAAATTGCAGTACCTTGGTATTTGGATTTTCTTCTTCAAGAATCATCCGATACCAAGACTGTCCGCTCCCCCACGGCTGAGCCTCAACTTCGCAAAAATACATCTCACAATGACTAAACCTTGAACAAGCCCAACGATATGACTCATTGTACGGTTCAAAGAACCGCTTTAATTTCGTAAAAAATGCCTTCCCCCATGTTTCCTGTGAAGGATATATATCAAATCCGAGTCTTCCTTGCCCACCTAACAGCTTTAAAATCTGCCCAAATGAGCTGTTAAGCCTTCGTTTATCTGATGCGTCAATATTGGTATTCAAAGAAATAAATTTATCAGTATTTGAAGCTAAAAACTGTGCTGCCCATAACATAAAATTGGTTGAAACAAAACTTTTTACTTGCTCTTTCCGCTGCACATGCTGTCTGTCCGGCCATTCATTGGCGAAATGAAATCCGCGAATCCGCTTGTCATCTCCATATCGTTCAATCTGCTTTTTGAGAAATGTCTTACCATACTCATGTAGCTTTTCTTGGGTATCGAGGCTATTGGCATTATCGTATACATATTGCACAAGCCCTTTAGGAAGATATATCCCCGGATAATTCGGATACTGAAAGGGTCCGATACACAGATCTACTTCCAAATGCGCACTGCGGCAAAGATCAAGCATCGTATCAATTGCTTCCCAATGATATGTCTTCCCATCCTCTGTCACCTCTTCAGGGAATATCACAAGGCGGATACCGGTAATGTTTGCGGCTGAAAGTTGTTTCAATGCCTTCTTCATCAAAGGCAGCTGCGACTGCCATTGCCCGGTTGCTTTTTTAGCATGCGTCAGGACGGTTGTAAGTTCCCACGAAACCTTTTGAGGTGTGAATGTTGTCCAATATGTCATAGCATCATTTCTACTATAGCATAGATACAGATAATCAACTTGTTTCTCCTACCAGAACGATTTATACTGAAATCATGCGAAAAGGGAACCAATTTTTTATCCTTATGGTGATAATAGGCACGATACTCGGGCTAATATTGATGGTTTTCTATCCCGCATTATTTAATCAGCTCATCGGAGAATAATATCCTACCTACACTACGCGGGTTTCATCAACAAAACACCATATAAACGCCTCCTCTGGAGGAAGCGTCTCAATAAGAGGATGTCCCGTGGCTAAATAATGTTTGGATGCATGTTTATGTTTTGAACTATTACAGCAACCTACATGCCCGCAACTCAGACAGATACGCAGACTCACCCACGTTTCTCCTTCAGAAAGACATTCTTCACATCCATGAGTAAGCGGAGATACAATCTTTTTTTGATCCAGATGTGAACACTGTTTTTCCATACACAAATCTTTCTTTATTGTAACAAAATCTTACCGCATTCCTGCGTAGAATATAACTATAGACATTTTTTAAACCTATAGAGTCTCATATGTTTTCTTACATAGTGGTATCTTAGCTGTGTAGAGGGTAAAAACAGCTAACTCAACTACTATAGACAGGGGCCCATAAAGAATTCTTGCAATAAAAACTTGATTTTTGTGTTATTATAGACATATGTTTCTGAAGCTGCCCGGATACATAGGTCTTTCTCTTCTCTCTTTTTGTGTTTTTACATGGGTATTTCATACTGTTGATCAAGCGCAAGCAGCGGTCACTATGGCAGAAATGAATAATCCCAAACCATATCCCTCTCCTACACTGTTCCTTCATCCCACAATTAATCAGCAGACAATGACACTCAAACAGAAAGATCAACCTTCACCCACACCTACAATCTATATTGCACAGCCGACTACTCAACCAACCGCAGCACCCGAAAAGCAGGTCGTCATAAAAGAATTTAAAGCAAAAATCACTCCTACTGCTGCGCCTATTATCCCCACAGCAGTTCCTACTGCGATCCCGGAGCCCACAGCAGTGCCGCAAGCACCTGCCGTCACCTCCCCAACTGATTTGGACGGCTTATTTGCAAAATACAGCGGCGAATATGGAGTTGATGAAGGATTACTCAAAAAGATTGCCAAATGCGAATCAGGTTTTAATCCCAACGCCAATAACAGCGGAATGTATCTGGGGATGTTTCAATTTGCAAGCCAAACATGGAGTGCAAATAGAGCAAGGATGGGGTTGGATACAAATCCTGATTTGAGAACAAATGCGGAAGAAGCGATCAGAACAGCAGCATATGTTATTTCACGAAGCGGCGCTGGCGCATGGCCAAACTGCCACTAAAACGACAATTCCCGCTTTTTTACTTCTCGCTGCCCTAGAAGTAAAAAAGCGGGGTGTCTGTTTTCAAAAAGAACCTGAACTTATCTCT
>CAZLSZ010000059.1:0-4765 GCA_964562445.1 uncultured Gammaproteobacteria bacterium | reverse complement strand
TGGTGCTGGATGAGAGATTTGCACTCCCGTAGGCCGAAGGCCGCCTCGTCTACAGCGAGGTGCGATTGACTGCTCCGCCAATCCAGCAACTAATCTGAAATTGAATGTCATTGCGATCCTGCAAAGCAGGAGAAGCAATCTCAAACAACTAAAAACTAATTATGATTATAATACATTTTCGTATTTTTTGTTATATGTTATTTGTTTATGCTTTCCTTCGCGTCGATTGAGCCGATGATGGGAATCGGACCCATGACCCCGTTCTTACCAAGAACGTGCTCTACCACTGAGCCACATCGGCGATTGAATTATTGTAACAAATTTTTTTGAGTCTGTCTCTGTTAATTTGGACTTGCTCATATATATACGTGTTTGATAAAATGGCATTTGTATCTCTTGCCGACTTAGCTCAGTGGTAGAGCAGCTGTTTTGTAAACCGCAGGTCATCGGTTCGAATCCGATAGTCGGCTCTTAACATTGAAGCAGGCTCTTTAATTCCTGCCTCAAATAGTGTATAATCTCTCGTATGGCAAAAAAGGGCGAACATAGAATAAAGATAGGGCTTGTATGCCAAGCATGCAAGAGCCGCAATTATATTACGGAGAAAAATAAGATGGAAACTCCGGAAAAACTCGTGTTGCACAAGTTCTGCAACAAATGCCGCAAAGTTACGGATCACAAGGAAGTTGATAAACTAAAATAACCGTCCCACGTCATCCCCGACCTGATCGGGGATCTCTCTTCGTAATAATATCCTTACTTCCCTATTACACTCATTTCCGCTACAATAATCCTACCGTTTGTAATATTTTTCCAAATCATGTACAATATAGGCCTAAATTAGGGGCATCGGTTAACGGTAAACCAGCGGTCTCCAAAACCGCGACTGGGAGTTCGATTCTCTCTGCCCCTGCAACGACGTATAGATGACTATTGGAATAATCTATTTAGCAGTTGACACTTTACGTTCAAACGGAGTATGTTCTTCACTTGGGTTGTAAATCATATCTTTACCTAGCTCGGATCCTTTTATATAGAGTTCATCGTTTTTATAAAAGACTTCTTTAATCACAAATGAATAACAACGATTGATATTCAAATATTTTTTTGAAATTTCATATAGTGGCTGAAGCGTATCCAGTGAATAAATAAAATACCTATTGAACTTCGGACCGACAAATAACTCTTTATCAGAAATTCGTATAAATACTTCAAGCCCAGACATTTTGATTACTTTCACCAGTTCACGGGTATCAGCACTCCTAATATACACACCTCTATTTGCCATCTCAATAATTAAAAGATCCTTATATGGAATGACTGTCCGAACCATTCCTGGTTCCTGTTTCCATTTCAGCTGACCATCTGTAAGTGAGTAACAGAATAACCCTCTCTCCCAGTTGCCAATAAAGACATATTGCCCATCTTCAGATATTGGTGTTCCATACTGACTATTAAATACGACTTGTGCGACTGTCTTAAAATGGGAAATTGCTTTGTTGTCCTGATTGAGAACAGACACAGTTCCCTCATCATCATATTGTAGTTTTTTTACTTTAGGATTATTAAATTCAATGCTTAAGTAACCACTCGATCTTACTATTTTCATTATGCAATTATAACAAATTGATGAGTCTAGGCGAAGTGATACATTCCGACATAGTTTATTAATGCCTGCCAAACTTCGCAAAGGTTTCGTTGGACGAGCCTAATAATTTTTCGCTTACTTTTGCACCATCTGGAGTGTTTCGGTAAGAGCTTCTCCTATTAATTGCTCTAAAAACAAATAGTTTCCCTCATCTGCTTTTTGCATAGCTTGTAAGTACTTTTTTCTATCTTCTTCTCTTTCAACTTGTACTTCTAATGGTGGTAAGTTAAGTTGTAAAAGAATAAAAATGGTTACCATACGTGCAGTTCTTCCGTTATAATCCTGAAACGGATGAATAAAAACAAATCTATGCTGAAACCATGAAAGCAGCTTAACAACTTCAAGAATGAATTCTTTACTATCATTTGATGGTAAATGCTGTAATCTTTCTTCTAAATCTTTACACATATTGATGACCAACATTGGTACCTCAAAATACGATGGTGCTTCCTTATTTGAAAACGTCACTTGTATCTTTCGATATCTACCAGCCCAATCAGGGAAAATCCAACCAAAAGAGACATCATGCAGTTTACAAATAAATTCAGAAGTAACAACAGTAGTTTTACCTTTACTCGTGATCTCCTTAATATACTCCAGTCCTCTCTTTAACCCTTCAATTTCAAATTGCAGTAGTTTTTCTTGAGAAATAATACCAAACGCTGTATCTTTATATGAAGTTGCCCCAATGGGTTTTGTGGATGAACCCGACATACATTATTTGAACAAAGAAGTGACTTTTTTTCGAGTTACCCGTTCTCCTTCAAGTCGTGTTGTCCGGAAAATGATCTCCGGCATAAAAGCACTAAAAAAATCCAACACATTTCTCTTATTTTTTGCAGTGCGGTATTTCTTATATGAATTGACTAATTTTGTCTGCTGACGCTTCCCCATAGATGTAGTATAGTCTGATCTTACATCTGTTGCAAGACAGGCATATAAAACTCATTATTCTCTATACAGAAAGTTCTAACTTCATTCCCCACCCACGCACTGAATGTAGTATACTGGATTCGTGACCAAACTAACTCCTCAAAAATATACCTCCGTTACCGACTATTTCGCCTCACTTGATGAGCAAACCGCAAGAGATAGCAAAATATTGATCGACATGATGCAGCGGATAAGCGGTCACGCACCAAAGATGTGGAATGTGGGCACTATTGGATTTGATACGTACCATTATGAGTATACAAGTGGGCGTAAGGGCGACAACTTTATCATCGGTTTTTATCCGAGAAAAGGTAAAATCACCATTTACCTTATGGACGGTATAATTCGCCCAGCTGAACTGCTTGCTAAGTTAGGGAAACACACTACCAGCGGCTATTGCATCTACATCAAACAACTGAGTGATATAAAGGTCATTCTGGCTTGTCCAGAATCTGATTCTGGAGTCCTCCTGTCGGTCGTCCCCAGAATGACGATAAAATCCTCTACTTCCCTTTCACTATCTCCACTGACTTTCGGACGGCTTCGAAATCGTAGTTCCGAAGTGTGATCAATCCGGGATAATTAATTTCAAACGTCAGCAACCCATTATAGTGTACTTTTTTGAGATGTTTGATAAATGCCGCTGCATCAAAATCCCCCAGATGCAGCGGCATATGTCTCTTTGTTTCATCAAAACTACTCAGATGAATATTTCTAATATCAGGATACATTGTCTCGAAGTACGGCTCTTTATGCGGCGTATGTGATTGGAGATGATCAATATCAAGTGTCATCTGTAGTCCGAATTCTGAAATCACATCATGCAGACTCAAAATATCCCGTGTGGATGCCTCCTGCGGGAAGAAGAGACTAAGCAGCTTGTGATTATATTTCTCCGGCATATTTTCAATCAATATCGTGATCCCCGTCCGCTCCTGAATCTCCACCAATCTTTTAAAATATGCCCGCATCCGCCTACTATGAAACCCAATTTTGGGAAGCGGATGGCATGTCACGTACTTCACATCTAAATCTCTCGCGATTGCAAAAAATCCTTCATCAAAATATAAGTCCAGCCATGCCCAGACAGGCTGATGCAATGATACAATCGGAAGATCATACTTCTTTGATAACGCGATATACTGCGCGGCACTCCATCGAGATTTCACACCCACTGACAACTCTATCCCGTCCACGCCGGTAGCTTTCAGCCGCTTAAATAAATACGCGTGTCCCCGAAATAATGGGGAGAAATCATGTATGGAAACATTCACTTTCATGCTGCTAATTGTTCAATCTTCACAGAATCCATCTCCAGCCACTGTGCTCCCGTCGCTGTCTTGCCGAATCGTAATTCACCTTTTGGTGTGGCGACAGCGTATTCATTATCAAGCCACGCGACAAATCCCAACGCGCCGGACGGCGAAAGCGGTGTTCGCAGGATACACGTATCATCCACCCAAAAAACTGATTCATTCTTGTGCCATTCCAACGTATATGTATGCCATGTGGTCATGTCTTCAGTCACAATTGCCTCTTCTGCTCCCACAAAACGTTTCATAAAGTGCGCTGCATGCCCTACCTTACCATTCACACGAGCATAGCCTGCGGTAAGTGCTAAAGGCAGACCGTGCGAAAGCACACTTCCGGGTGTTGTATGAATTACCTGTGCTTTCCATCCCCATCCCGGAATTCCCGGGACAAATGCCATATTTGAGGGCGGTGCCGAATAAAAAAACCATATCGACTGCGGAAACGTGAACCAATTTCCTTGCATCGTAAAAGGTTTGTTCCAAAAACCGAATCCTGCTGTCCCCCGGAGTATCCCTTTCGTTTTTTGCGTACTATGCAGATCAGCCGCAGGATGTGATGATCGGGCACGTACTGTCATCCGAAGTGGTGGCTTCCAAATATAATCTTTTTTTGAAAGCATCGTATAATCATCAATTTGTGCATCAGTATATTTCCCCTCTTGTGCGTCATCAAATCCCATACGCAATACTGATTTAGAAATATCTAATCTTGCCCCACCGGTCGTCACCTGCGTCCAGTGATTATGAAAACCATTCTCAAAATCATCAATAATATGCATAAATCTATTATACCGTATATTTTATCGTCTCAATATCCTGTATGCGTCACATACTTTTTGGAATCTTGGTTTCAATGAACCTCATCGGTGAC
>CAZLSZ010000058.1:3636-4766 GCA_964562445.1 uncultured Gammaproteobacteria bacterium | reverse complement strand
TGTTGTCAAAAATTAATAACTGATATTTTTTACCAATTCAATTTCTTTTATCTGATTATGGTCATCAATAATAATGAGCACCGCGTCAATCCGTAATAAATCCGGCAGGCTGCGATGGATTGATTTATAATACTGGGCTGTACGGGTAAGCGCGCGCATTTTGTAATACCCTATTGCTTCAAAAGGATCACCAAAATTTCTCGTCGTACGGGTTTTTACTTCAATAAAACAAAGTGTCTCCTCGTCCTTTCCTTGAGACTGATCTATGGCAATAATATCGATTTCCCCTCCGTTTGCTCTAAAATTTCGCTGAATAATTTTGTAACCTTTTTTTTTAAGAAAATAAACTGCATGTTCTTCTCCAATTGCGCCCAATATCTTTTTATCATAGAACATACTCTAATAATAAAGTATTTCAAGAAAATTGTCATGAACGAAAATGTGGGAGTCTATTTATGAGTAAAAATTTCTTGGGGAACTGATGCTTTATTATCATTTTGATTACCACTATTGCCTTCTGATGATTGCAATGATGGTGATTCCATTGTTTCCTGTGTCGCTTGAGGAGATATTTGTGACGCTGAAGGCTGCGGTTGTTGAGATTGCTGCATGTCGGTGGATTGACTATCATCCGATTGCGCGCTACCAAACGGGTCACTCATTTCAGGACTTTGCTGCGCATCGCTTGATTGACTCGCTGTAGCATCTGTACTTGTATCAGAAGAGGAAGTTTCTCCGCCCGTGGTCGGCACATCATCCGGCGTGTCATGAGTAGGTACTTCTTCACTTGTCGTGGGTGATTGCTCTTCAATAGTAGGCTCACTCGTTTGTGTATTACTCTCTTCAGGGGTTGAGGATGGTGTTGTCGCAATCGGCTCAACTGCTATTTTTTCTTCTTTTACGGGTCCTAATTCGCCTGCTGTATCCAGATATGCTCCTGCAGTAGATGCGACTTGCACATATTCACCAAACGTCATTGTACGTAAATCTATTTCTTTAAAATTTCCTTTTGGATTTAAATATCCTACACGGAAAGTATCTTTTGATTTTTCAACCGTTACTTTGCCTATTTCTTCACCCTTCCATTGGACAGCGACAGTATCAGCAAATACATTTGATGGATTTTTTTT
>CAZLSZ010000058.1:0-3536 GCA_964562445.1 uncultured Gammaproteobacteria bacterium | reverse complement strand
TCAAACAATAACAGAACTAATTATGCGGAATTATTATTGGCTGATTTTGAGGTGGGCGAGTTTTGCTCTCTTGATGCGCTTTTTGGAATGCGCGTCAATTTCTACTTTTACAATATTGGGTGAATCGACCGGCCAGATTCTTTCTACAGCAATCTGTCCTACCATCTTCTGAACGGTAAACATCTGATTTCCTTTACGACCTCGTATCCCGAGGACTGTACCCTTAAATACCTGAATACGAGTCTTTTCACCTTCCTGAATTCTCTGGTGCACTTTAATAATGTCGCCGGGTACAAAATCAATTGAAGTTAACATATGTTGGTATTATACTAAATCTCTCCCAATTACTCAAGAGATTGAAAGAATTGCAAAACCTGCTAGATATTTTTTGCCGCGGCCTGCATAAATCCGATAAAAAGTGGATGGGGTTTGAGTGGTTGACTCTTATATTCGGGATGTCCTTGTGTCCCGATGTAGAAGGGATGATCGGGAACCTCTATAATCTCAACGAGTCCTTCTTTGACGGATCTCGCGCTGATTACCAAACCATGTTTCTCAAGATCTTCAGCATATGCATTATTTACTTCATATCGATGACGATGACGCTCAGACGTCCGACCATTTTTATCAAGCAATCCTCCATGTTTTTTATATAACTCATATGCTTTGGTCCCTTTTTTGACGATAGCTTCCCATCCGCCGAGTCGCATCGTTCCGCCATATGCGCGGCGTTCCATGATATCTTTTTGAGAAGGGATCATATAAATAATTGGGTGTTTTGTTTTGGGGTCATTTTCGGTAGTATTTGCATCCTGCCATTTTAGCACTGAACGAGCGAAAGCGACAACACTCAACTGCATACCATAACAAAGACCCAGATATGGTATCTTCGCTTTTCGTGCATAGTCTGCCGCGGCAATCATTCCCTCAGCACCTCGTTCTCCCCAACCGATTGGGACAATGATACCATTCACATCTCCTATTACTTCCTGCACCACATCATCAGCACTTTTCTTTTCTTTCTTCGCTTTCTTTATCTCTTTCTCAATTTTTTCGGCACTAATCCACTGCGTTTTTACTTCGATATTTTCTTTCCATGCGGCGTGATCAACTGCGTCAAGAAGTGCTGCATAGGAATCCCGGATTTGGTATTCTCCCGTACCGAAATATTTACCGATAATCGCGATCGTAATTTTTTTCTTTTTTGGCGCTTTTACTTTTTCGACAAATTTATTCCATTCTCCCAACTGCGGCTCTTTATACGGAAGACCGAATTTCTTCATAATTCTGCGTACAATTCCCTGCTGATGCAGTACCATCGGAATTTCATAGACGGTACTCATATCCGGATTGGAGATAATGTCTTCCGGATGCATATTGCAAAACAGCGCGAAACGATCTTTTCTTCGTTGGTCGAGCATCTTCTCAGAACGCGCGATGATAAAGTCCGGCTGAATTCCCAAACCATTAAGCGTGCGGACGGATAACTGCGTGGGCTTGGTCTTAGGCTCTCCGAGATGACCGGGTGTCGGGACATAGCTCACATGGATATGGATGACGTCCTGCGGAGACTTTAATGTCATAATCCGAGATGTTTCATAATAAAGAATGTTTTGATATTCTCCCGCTGTACCGCCTAATTCGATCATCACAATATCTGCATTATTATTTGCCGCCACAGCATAAATGCGTTCCATTATTTCATCGGTAATATGCGGGATAGCTTCTACATCTTCTCCTTTGTATTCAAACCGTCGTTCTTTATCAATGACATTCTGGTAGATTCTCCCGATAGTAACGAAGTTCAATTTCCCCATATCCTCTTGGAGAAATTTTTCATATGTTCCGATGTCCATGTCTCCCTCTGTACCGTCTTCACAAAGGAACGGATCTCCATGCTCAATAGGATTGATGGTACCTGCATCAAGATTAAGATAGTTTTCAAATTTAATTGGGGCGACTCGATATCCTGCGGATTTTAAAAGGAAAGCAATCGAGGCCGATGTAAGGCCTTTACCGATTCCGGAAATTACTCCTCCGGAAACAAAGATGAATTTAGTGTGTTTTTTCAATTTTGTTTCGGGCACGATTTATACTACCAAATCAAATAAATCATGTCAATACACATATGATGATGTATGATGTAGAAAGTATAGAGTATGAAACATTACGCGCAATCGCACACATTATATATTCATTCAGCAACTGTATACTTTACATGTCATACTGTATACAATATATATACGCTGAGCGATGGAAGGGAGTTGAACCCTCGACCTTCTCCTTGGGAAGGAGACATTCTACCGCTGAACTACCATCGCGAATAACAAATGACTTAAAACGTAAAACGGCGAATAGAAAATAAATCCAATGAATACGTTATACTGTATATAAATAAAATTTGCAACTATCGGGGAATTGTGAAGACGTTTCCGGAATGAATAATACTCGGATTTGCTAATTTATTTGCCTGCGCTATCTTCGGCCACTTATTGCCATCTCCATAGGCACGCTGCGCGATCTCCCACAAACAATCACCTTTTACAACTTTATAGTTTGTCCCGACAGCAATTTTATTTTGCGCAGGAGCATATGTTTTATTATTTTGTTCATCCGAAGTTGTTACTTTTTTTTGATCATTCATGGCTACTTTTTTATCTTCAATTTTTGGAAGCGTTAATTTCGTGCCCGAACTAATCTGTCCGGGATTTACTAGTTTGTTTGCTTTAGCAATATCTACCCATTTGTATCCGTCTTTATATTGTCTCTCGGCAATATTCCAAAGAGTATCTCCAGATTTTACGGTATAGATCCCACCCGCTTGCACGCCTGCATTTAACGGATCCATGGTAGGCTGTGGTACTTTTGTAGGAGCTACCGTTGGTGTAACGACCACATTTTTTGTGGGTTGTACAGTGACTGTTTTTATGGCAGTTGGAGCAGTCTTTACAGGTGTTGGGGTAGCTGTATGAATTCCCACTGCGGCATTTTCTTTTTGTGCAGCGAGAGGTGTTAATGTCGGAACAGTAGAGATCTGATAGTTTGGCTGATTTTTATTCGCAAAACCAAAACCATTTTTACCATTATTTACGGCAGTATTATTTGAGGCGTCCGGTTTAATTATATTTGGATTAGCATTTCGATTGTGTACAAACGCCAATAACAATGCTGTGGAGATAATGACAACTAAAATACCCAAAATAAGACTTGTATAGGATTCACCGTAACGGGGCATTTCCGTATATACAGGCTCTTCTTTTACAACCACTTCTTCAGCAACAGGCTCCGGTTGTACTATTTTTTTTTCAACTCGTTTTGTATATTTTCTGGCCATATGTTACATTTTGAACAGTATCTTGAGGCAGCGGGAAGTGTAATGGAGTATAGTATATTACGATACAAAATGCAACAGAGAAACGGCTTAAAGTAATAAAAAAAGGGTTATTTTTGATAGTAATTGCGGGATGGACGGGACTCGGACCCGCGACCTCTTCCGTGACAGGGAAGCGCTCTAACCAACTGAGCTACCACCCCAA
>CAZLSZ010000057.1:0-4801 GCA_964562445.1 uncultured Gammaproteobacteria bacterium | reverse complement strand
CAGCATCTTCAGGAGAACTCTCAGCAATCACAATAATAGTATGCCCTTTTTTTATTAATTCCTTACTCAATCGCAACACATGTTTTTCCACGCCACCGATAGCAGGATAAAAACGCCGGGCAAAAAACACAATTTTCATAATAAAGAGGCAGAATTACTTTTTATCAGTTTTTTTATCAAATTCCTGACCACCCATAGCATAATCAAGATTTTTATCATATACTCCCCCCTTTACAAGGGTAATAAATGTATATTTGGCATAATCTTTCAGCATTTTCCAACTTCCTTTTTTATCAAACCGCCGCATCGAAAAAATAACGGGGACGTCATCCAAAAATTTGCCTGCATAACCCTCTTTGTACGCACGGATAACGATATTGTGATCTTCAGCCATTCGCATCTTCTCATCATATCCCTTTATTTTGTCAAAAAGCGAACGGTGCATTACGATCAATGGCCCGATAGACATAGGCTTATGTAATTTCTGAAGAAGCTTCACGCTATTCACACTGAAACCGAATAGCAATCTATTTCTGAACGTATTTTTTCCGGGCTTAATAATTGGAAGATAGAGCATTTGAGGATCTGTTTTTATATGTTTTTTTAACCGTTCTATAACATATGTTTTTTTTATTCTTGTATCCGCATCCAAAAAGAAAAAATAGTCACCTTTTGCATTTTTTGCGCCTAAATTCCGCTGGAAAGACGCTTGCGCTTTGGGAGATTTTATAAAAGATATCCTAAGCCTGTCTTTAAACGAAAGCGCTTTTTCTTCTGTTTTATCAATCGAACCGCCATCCGAAATAATAACTTCAAAATCTGTATCCGTTTGACGTGCAAGGTCCTCCAATAGCAGAGGCAGGTAATTTTCCTCATTTAATGTTATAATAACGACTGAAATTTGAGGATCCATAAAGATATTGTAGTTTATCGGAGCCCAATGTACAATATATTAGAGCTAAAAATGACAAATTCTACCATCAAAGTATCGGTCATTATACCGATTTATAATGAAGAGAAATATCTGGGTGCGTGCCTGGATAGTCTTATGAAACAAACCGTCCGAGCAGACGAAATCATTATCGTTAATAATAATTCTACAGATAACTCCGTAAAAATCGCCAAACAATATCCGGTCAGAATTCTCAAGGAGAAAGAACAAGGTATGACACCAGCTCGAAACAAAGGCTTTAATGAAGCACAGTATGAAATAATCGCGCGAACCGATGCTGATACAATTCTTCCCAAAAATTGGATTAAAAAAATCAAAAAAGCATTTGAAGATGAAAAGTTGGTGGGATTATCCGGTCCAGCGGAGTTTTATGATTTACCGGAATTTATCCATAATTCCCATTTGCAGACAAAAGCTACATGGGTCAAATTTATCATCACCTACAATAAAGTAGTACGGCAGATTCTCAAACATGATTGCTTGTACGGCCCAAATTGCTCCATACGGAAATCCGCGTGGGAAAAAGTCAAAAATGAAGTCTGCATGGATGATAAACAGGTGCATGAAGATCTCGACCTCGCGATCCATTTGGCACCGCTAGGAAAGATAAAATTTAATAATAAATTTACCGTAAGCACGTCTGTAAGGCGTTGGAAAAGACCGGACGCGTATGTAGAATATCTTTATAGAGGCTTGAAATCACTCCAAAAGCATCAGGAATTATCACCAAAACAAAGAAGCAAGCTCTTTGTCAAAAAGATCGTCGAAAAAGCCCACCTCCTCAATAAATTAAGTTAATTTAAATAAGTGGATTCTAGAGGACTCGAACCTCCGACCTCTTCAATGTGAATGAAGCGCTCTAACCAGCTGAGCTAAGAATCCATCGCATTAAGTAGATTAAACTCTATGATCTTACCAAATTCCTATTTCATTGACAAATAGTAAAGCTACTTGCGATAATATAACCTATGGAATTGCTTAAAAAGGCGTATTTTTTTATTCTCGATTTACTTCAGACAATTCTTCTCGCGGCATCAATATTTCTCGTAATATATATTTTCTTTTTCCGCCCCTTCCAAGTGAGCGGCGAATCGATGTATCCCACATACGAAAATAGAGAATATATCCTCACCAATCTCATCGGGCTCAAATTTGAGTCATTAAAACGGGGGGACGTTATCGTTTTTAAGTCTCCGACTGATCCTGATAAAGACTTCATTAAGCGTGTTATCGGTATACCGGGAGATTCAGTAATGACACAAGATGGCTTTGTATTTGTAAACGGGAAAAAGATAGATGAAAGTAAATATCTGGGACCTGATGTCAGGACGTATGGAGGAAGCAGCATGAGAGATGGCACTCCTGTCACTGTTCCTCCTGAAAACTATATCGTTATGGGAGATAATCGGCCATTCAGCTCCGATTCACGCGAATGGGGTCTCTTACCCCAAAAAAATGTTATAGGAAAATCATTCTTTGTATACTGGCCAGCCCAAGGTAAATCCATGCGCCTCATCACCAACCCTTATCCTGATTTAAAGTTCTAGCCTCTTCCCTTTTTTGTACGTTTTATATGCAATTACTAAAGAATTGTTATTTCGTGGAGAGACTTCTCCTTTATATATCGTATATATAGGTGGCTTTTGCCCAATGATACTATCAGGAACATCCCCGAAAAGATGTGTATTTGTATTCACGTTACGCTGACGGACTTCTGCTTCGACCACTTCATAAATCGGATCTACAGGTTTCTCGGCGATAAGTATGTATGGATTTCTCCAGTTCATAAAACCGTCGTCGGTTGGTGGAGTCATAAAATACGGATCACGTAAACGCCTATACTGATCATTTTGAGAATTATCATCCGATCCTCTCTCCTTCTCTGCATAGGCTATAATGGAAAAACCTGCATCCATCAAAGATTCTGAAACCTCTTCTCTTTTCCACGGTGTATTCTCTTCAGAAATTACCATTGTACCACCTGGCTTTAATACACGAAATGATTCGTACATCCCCCATCTACAGATATCATCTTTGTGAGAAACAGGAAAAAAACCGGTAAACTGTCCGAAAATACTCCTCATAAGAATATAATCAAATGCGTCATCAGCAAATGGCATATGTGCCGCGTTTGCGTACAACACATTTTGATTTTTTTTATTACGATGGTTCCGTACTTCAATACCGACATAATCAATATTATCCCGCGCAAACAGTGTGCCACCTTGGGTATTGGCCGGTAATATCCCACTGCCTATTTCCAACACGCGAATTCGTTGTTCAATTTCTTTAGAGACACTTCTCTCTCTCATAACGTGGCATTTTACTATATACAACTATTTATTACAAACAGTGTGATGATACTTATTTCGTGAGGATGTCGTGGATTTGCTTGAGCTTCTCACTGGTAACTTCAGGATTTCCCTTGATTATCATCGTGACACGAGCGAGTTTGCTGGATTGGAAAATCTGTACTTTATCAAACATATGCTTCTCTTCGATCTCCTTTGCCATCTGGTCTTGTTCCGGCACCCAAAGCTGATCTTTCGGTGCTGGAGCCTCTTTCTGAAGAGTTTCACCCTTCACTTTGCGCGCAAGCTCCTCAGTTTGCCGTACAGTGTAGTTCTCGCGCAGGATAGTCTTGAACACATCAAGCATGAGTTTGGGGTCTCCTAGAGACAATAAGGGCCTCACATGACCTTCCGTAATGACACCGGCGACAAGAGCGTCTTTAATGGCATCAGGAAGAGATAATAAACGGATTGTATTTGAGACTGCCGGCACACTCTTACCGACTCTTTTCGCGACCTCTGTCGTGCCTAGTCCGAATTCATCAATCAATCTGCGATACGCAAGCGCTTTTTCGATAGGATTAAGATCCTCACGCTGGACGTTCTCCACAATTGACATTTCAAGCATGCGCTGCGGAGTTGTTTCTTTGACGACTACCGGCACTTTGTGCAGACCGAGCACTTTTGCAGCTCTCCATCGCCGCTCACCCGCGATGATCTGATAACCTGCCGGTGTTTTCGCTACGACAATAGGCTCCAAAATGCCCTGTTCTCGGATGGATTCGACAAGATCAGTGAGAGAATCGGGGGTAATCACTCCACGGGGTTGGAGCGGATTTGATTGGAGTTGGCTTGTTTCCAACTCAAAAATGCGTTCATTGGTTGTATTATCCATGTATTACCTCAATGATTTTTTTACCCTTGAGTGTCTTAAAGTTAACTGTGCCTTCTTCTACTGCAAAAAGCGTGAAATCGCGTCCCGTTGAGACACCATCGCCTGCATTAAAAACCGAGCCTTTTTGTCGCACAATGATATTGCCTGGCTGTACATGTGAGCCGCCATATACCTTTACACCGCGACGCTTTGGTCTCGAGTCTCTATTTCCTTTTACCGATCCTTGTGCTTTTGTATGTGCCATATTTTTATATAAAAACTTGCAATTATATTACGAAATCTTTTCTCTTCTGTCAAGATTATTCCTTGGCAGTTTTTTCCTTCTTTCCGAATCCTAGTATCTCAACTTTGGTAAGCTGTGCGCGATGTCCGATTGTTCGGCGGCGGCGTGCCTTTGCCTTGAATTGTGAAACACGGATTTTGTCACCTTTTGTATGATCCAACACTTTCGCGGTCACTGATACATTTTTGAGATATGGTGTGCCTACATCCACAGTATCGCCATCTGCTGTTAATAACACTTCATCAAGAACGATCTCCTTCCCAGCCTCAGATTTTAGTCTATCAAGCTCGAGAATGGTTCCTTTGGTGACTTTATATTGTTTTCCTCCGTTTGCGATGATTGCGTAGTTCATATCTAAGATGAAATTATAGCAAATTGTT
>CAZLSZ010000056.1:0-5077 GCA_964562445.1 uncultured Gammaproteobacteria bacterium | reverse complement strand
TCTCCCAAAATCAGAACAAGAGAGTGCTTCCCAGAGAAGAAGGAGAAGATGCTACGTCACACCGGCCATCAGATGAAGTGGATCTGACGCCGTTAAATTTGTCCGAAGACATCCGCAAGGTATCACAAAAAACATTGGTAGACGGTATTATCCGTCCCCGCCTCAATGAAATCTGTACCATGATCGGCCTTGAAATTAAAAAGAGCGGGTTTGCAGCACAGACACCCGCGGGAGTTGTCTTTACCGGCGGGGGCGCATTGACTGTTGGTCTCCGTGAGTCCGCACGAAGGACGCTTGCGATGCCTGTCAGAATCGGTATGCCGACTGATGTGAAAGGAATTATTGATGAGGTACAACATCCTGCTTTCTCAACCGCGATTGGTCTTATCAGATACGGCATCGGCAATGCTCCGAGCAAACCTGTCTCACGATTCTCCTTCAATAATTCTGGCGGCACAGGCGCTTCCAAGGTCATGAAAAAGATTGTCAATCTCGTAAAGACATTTATACCATAGTCCCTATGTCCGAATTAGGTGAACTTCACTATCCCGTTGAAAAACCGAAAGATTTGGAATCTTCCATCCATGAATCCGAAAGAAAACTTGGTTTGTATACTTCGTATGATCGTTTGAAGGAGGCAAGTTTATTTATTGATAAGAAATTCATGGATTTCTCCGTCATTACAGGTTCTGTAGATAAGCCTGAACGGATGTTTGGGGATGCAGCATGGGCAGATTATCTTGAGGGACGTAATTTTGCAAAGACTCACGGGAAAAAGGATTTAACAACTGATTTTATAACGTCACTTCATAGCACCTTAGTGAATCATAGTGATAAGGAAAAGGGAGGAAAGATACGAGATCGATCCGTCAGGGCGACTGCGTTTGATGATATTGGTAGTCCTGTTACTTATACAGATCGACAATTAACGGCAATTAAAGAAAACCCACTTATCTATTTTGATCAGGATTCTCCGGATGATGATCACACAGGATATATTATGTATCCGCATTCGGGTGAAAGGACGAAGGAATTAATTGAGAAAGAATTGGAAAAGATATGCACATGGTTTAATGAAGCAAAACGGAGTGAGCGGTATGACCCTTTTATAGTTGCGGGTACATTACAACAAAAAATTGCTACATTACATCCTTTTGAGGATAAAAATGGGAGTTTATCCAGAATCCTTATGAATTGGTCTCTTGGAAATGATGGTGAATCCCCAAGCATACTTGCAAAGCCTGAAGAAGATATTGTGACGGATTCATTTGATTGGATAGCACGTACCTGGGAAGGATCGAAGAGATATAAAAAAATATCTGAGAAGCAAACGGTATTGGAAAAACTAGATATACAAAACAAGAGCGCATTGTTGGGATTATCCGAGGAGCAGGCATTTTATGAGTATATATTTCAATATGTACAAAAATCACCAACTATTTCTCCTTCTGAAGATGTGATAAATCATAAGGATATTGAATCTTATTTAGAAGGACTGGCTGAAGAACGGAAGAAATTTGCAAAAGAGTTTGAGGTATCTTCGCCTTTCCACATAGATTCAGTATTTACGACAGAGCTATATAACAGGGTGCATCAAGGAGGATTAATAACGTCAGAGTATAGAAATTTTGTTACTTCTCCTAAAAGAAAGGTTGTAGGAGCAAATATAATGAAAGATTTTTTTTCAGATATAGAAGTATATAGGGGTGCTTCGATCGATGAAGAGATAAATGAGACAGATATCTTTGCATTTTTTGATCATTATACAGGTGTAGGAAGTAGCTACAAAGCGGCAGGAAGAGCGAAATTATTCCCGACATCTATGAAAGAAGTTGATACAGCAATAATTGATGATTCCATGGATACATATAATAAATTAATTGCTGCCGCATATCTCAAAGATATTTCTTTGGATGATGATATCCCTCCACCAAATTCATATGATGGTGATGATTTAGGTACTATAAGTAATTTACATGTTAGGGGGAGGGGAATAGAATGCAAGTCACCTTTTCTTAGTTGCAGTACTGATCATCATATCAGTCAAGCTTTTTCAGGTCAAATCAGACCGAATGCAATAGTATTTACATTTGATTTACCTAAACAAGGAATACTTTCCATCCATAACACAACGCTTCATGGAATTACTCCATCAAATTTAGGTGAGAAAGAACTATTAGTTGCAGGTGGCATTGTCCCAGAGTCTATAAGAAAAATTGAGATATTTAATAGATATAGAATGTCGGGTATCTCTCCGATATATGTAGCTTGGAGAGAGCAAGTTAATGGGAAAGAGGGTATCGTCGTTGACGATAAACGAGGTCCAGAAAAAAGGAGAAAGAAGTATATTTATGATGAATCAGAAGGTACATATATAATTGTAGACAATCAAACAAATGAGGAAGATAGAACAGAAATAGAACATCCTTCTTTCCCTCCCATGGTTTCAGAATCATCAAAAAATAATTTACAAGACGCTGGCAAGATTTTTATAGATCATGATATATACGATTTTTAAAAATAATAATGAGATGGTAAATTATGATAAAGGGTCGAAATACTCATATTTTAAAGAAATTTTAAAATTGATAAAAGCCTATTAATGAGGACAGATAAAAAAAATTTTGGAAAGTAAAATATCTCCACGATATATAAATAATTTTTATTACTAATGAAATTCCATTCTTGCAAAGCTGTGGGTAATCTGGTAGTATCAGGCTTGTATATCAAACTATGTTAATCAGGCCTCAATCAACCAATTTTGCCAAGATCCGTGTTATCGGAATTGGTGGCGGAGGTACAAATGCTCTGGGTTCAATGATCGTAAATGGGACAATTCATAATGTCGATTTCGTGGCTGTCAATACAGACGCGCAGGCATTACTCCTCAACAAAGCAGACACCAAGATCCAAATCGGTGAAGTATTTACGAAAGGGCTCGGTTCAGGTGGAGATCCGGAAATCGGTCGTCAGGCTGCTGAAGAATCCAGAGAGAAGATTAAGAGTGCTTTGGAAGGGTCTGATATGGTTTTTCTTACTGCGGGGATGGGGGGCGGTACAGGCACAGGCGCGACACCTGTGATCGCTGAAGTTGCCAAAGAAGTCGGAGCGTTGACTGTGGCTGTTGTGACCAAGCCATTTATGTTTGAAGGCACACGCCGCATGGTGTCGGCTGAGGAAGGAATCGATAATCTCAAAGACAAAGTCGATACGCTTATCGTTATCCCCAACCAGAGAATTTTGGATGTCGTGGACCGCAAGCTTTCACTGCTGGATGCTTTCAAAGTCGCTGATTCTGTCCTCACACAGGGTGTTCAGGGAATTTCTGAGATTATTACCGTTCCCGGTCTTATCAATGTCGATTTCGCCGATGTCAAAAATATCATGGCAGATGCCGGTTCTGCACTCATGGGTATCGGTAGCGGCATTGGCGAGAATCGAGCCCAGACAGCGGCTCGGGCTGCAATCGCCTCGCCGCTTCTTGAAATATCCATGGAAGGCGCACGTGGTGTGCTCTTTAATGTCGTCGGTGGATCTGACTTGACGATGACGGAAGTTGATGAAGCGGCAAAGATCATCTCAAGTGCAGCTGATCCTGATGCAAATATTATTTTTGGCGCGACGATTGACGAAACGATGCATGACCAGATTCGTATCACGGTTGTAGCGACAGGGTTTGATCAGGCAAAACAGCGTTTGCAGAAGTTTGTGATCGATCAGCCGACACCACAGGTGAGTGATACGCCGTTAACTCGCCAGGAGCCCAAACCACAACAGCCGGAGCAGCAGATCCCGCAAAGACAGGAAAATACACAGCAAGAACCTCCGCATCAGAATATCATGCAGCCACAGGAGAAGAAAGATGAAAAATCCGCAGAAGACGAATGGGATATCCCCGCATTTCTAAGGCAACGGAATTAAATATCTAGCTACTAAATAATTACACTTGAGAGTCTATCAAAAGACTCTTTTTTTATGCCTCAAAAGAGATGAGCACTATATCATAGCTCATCAATAATTTCAATATGTACGAAAAAGAAAAGCGAAACGAAGAAATCTATCAATATTGGCTTAATGCTATCAACCGAGGGAATAGACTATCCTTCGACACTATCGGCGAGAAGTTTAATCTTAACGGCGAACGAGTCAGGCAAATAGTAAGAAGAGAGGAGAAAAAAGCTTATGAATAATACAGAACGAATTATGTTTAAGGCGATAGCTCGAGAAGCAAAACTAGATATGATTGCCCATCTTTTAGGGAGAGATAAGAAGAAAATAAAACTCTCTCATATCCGAGAAGATAACAAACAAACAGATAGAGCAATGATAAGGAGGTTTGCACATGTTATATAGACACTCAAATATTCGATATAAAAATAAACCGGTACGGGGGACAAATCAGTATCAGAAAAAATACCGTGTTACAAAAGCTGATAGAGCAGCGTTTAAGCTGATAATGATAACCATTTTCTATGCGACCCTTCTTGCAATTGCAACAGGAATGAATATCACCAGAGCCCTACAGCCAGCAATTATCTCTCCACTTGCAAAAGAGGCAAAGGCGGAAGTGAAAAGGGTAAACACTTCCCCTTTGCCCACACTAAAACCAACTATAACACCAGAGCCAGAGAACCCAATAGAGCAAGAAATTAGAGAAGTGTTTGGGGAAGATGCAGATAAAGCGCTCAAACTACTGAAATGTGAGAATAGTAGCCTTAATCCGAATGCGGTCAATACGGCAGGGAATTATCCAAAAGGATCAAGAGACATTGGAATCTTCCAAATAAATGAGTATTGGCAAAAAGTAAATGCTAAATTTCTTTTCAATCCTAGTATCAATATTCGAGTTGCACATCAAATCTATAAGGAGTCAGGTGACAGTTTCAAAATGTGGAGCTGTTCAAGAAAGGTAGGGTTAATTTAATGAGATTTTGCACATGTTGTAATCAAAAAATAAAGAAAACACCGTTAGAAAGACATATTAATTTTCTAAAAGAAAAAAAGCATTTATTACTTACGAGCGAAAGATATACGAGTGTTTTTAGAGATTATAAAACAAGAGGAAAATTAAAAATAG
>CAZLSZ010000055.1:4762-5090 GCA_964562445.1 uncultured Gammaproteobacteria bacterium | reverse complement strand
ACGAAAGCACCTGTGGAATATACGCCCGATCAGATTCGTGTCATAGAAGAAAATCCGCAGTTATCGTTCAGGAGAGAACCGTCTGATGACGACAAAAGTACCGAGGGATATATTGTCTATCCCTATCCTAGTGCAGGGTGGAGGACACAGGAACTTCTATCGAAAGATTTGGTATCCATCTGTGATTGGTTTAATGATGCAAAAAAAAGTGAACGCTATGATCCGTTTATCGTCGCTGCCACATTACAGCACAAACTCGCATCTTTGCATCCTTTCGAGGATAAAAATGGGACGTTATCAAGACTTCTCATGAATTGGTCGCTGGAGA
>CAZLSZ010000055.1:0-4752 GCA_964562445.1 uncultured Gammaproteobacteria bacterium | reverse complement strand
AGAATGACGGAGAAGCACCCAGTATCCTCGCAAAGCCGGAAGATGATCTCGTGACAGATCCGTTTTCCTGGATTGCGCAGGTTCGTGACGGTTCTGAAAGATACAAGACAATACAGGAGAAGCAGGGAGAGCTTGAAAAAGCAGGTATACAAAATGAGAGCGCACTGATGGGGCTTTCAGAAGAGAGGACATTCTATGAGTATATATACAAATATGCGGAGGATGCTCGAGGAGTACGGAGAGGCGAAACATTTTTACGTCATGGTGATGTTGAAAATTATTTATTTGGTTTGCATGATGATTTACGTTCATTTAATCATCATTATAAGAAGAATTCGGCTTTTCATAATAGTAAAGGACAAACAGTGAATATAGATCAAGGAGGCCTTATCTCTTCTGAAGCGAAGGATTATTACTTGAAATCAGGAGGGAAGAGCACACAAACGGATCGGGATAAGTATTTTACTGATTTAGAAGTGTATCGTGGTGGGATGATGCCGGGGACAGTAAACGAAAGGGACATACTTCGAATATTTACTACCCAGACAGGTATTGCTTCCGGATATATGGCATTACAAGAAGAAGGAATTCCAGCGATATCGTTGCAAGAAGTGCATACGTACGCATTAGAGAAAAGTTTTGATTCGTATAATTCGACATTGGCGAAAGATTATCTGGAAAAGTTTTATCCCTCTGTTCAATCTCCCTATACCATCCAACAAAAATCATTAGATGCCATGGTTACTGAACATGTGGGAATTGAATTTGACAAGCCCAAAAATACTCCTTTTGTCAGTACATCAGAAAACTATGATATCAGTAAAAAATGGGCGACTGATTTTGGTAATGACTACACCGTTGGTCGTACCAATGCTTTTCTTCTTACCGTGCGTTTACCAAAAGAAGGTGTTCTCCGAACTTCAGATGATGCACTCAGTGGAATACAGCCTACCTTCGCCACGGAAAAAGAATTACTTGTAGCTGGTGGGATTATCCCTGAATCAATACAAAAAGTAGAGATATATCATAAAAATAATATTGATGATCCGCTCTTTCTGGCGTATAGAGAAGGAGAGACTATTGTCATAGAAGATGGAAGAGGAGAATCTTGCGTAAAGAAACGATATCAATATAGTGAAGAAAAGAATGAATATATATTATTGGATACATCAGTTCTCGATAAGAAAGGACCGTCATTAGAAGAAATGCAGATAGTAGAAGATCCTGATCTATGGGTTTGATGGAGGAGATATTCGTATTTTTTCTCTTGCAAAGCTGGGGGTAATCAAATTTATTGGTAGTAGATAGCGTTTATATTTGTAAGTATGCTGCAGGTGTGATGATCTGTGTTAACGTAAACTTCTTCAAGCTCAATAAATCGTTATCACCTGTAATAATATAGTTTGCTGATGCTTCCTCGGCAAGTTCAAGAAGAAAATTGTCTTTGGGATCACGAACCAACGTGAGTGTATTCTGTGGGATATAATGCTTTGCGTACATATCAAATGCTATGAGAAGTTGTGAGATAAACACATCAGACGCATCGAATTTGTTTTGCAATTTCATCACAATTTCTGCCTGAAGCTGTGGAGAGATACACAGAATAAACTCCTTTTTTATCCATTTTTGTATAATTTTTTCAGGATTGCCACCAAATAACAGGCCAGAGATAAACACATTGGTATCAATAACGACTTTATCCATTTTTTACGAGGTTATACGTATCTTCCTCACTAAGAGGTTGTGATATCTTTTTCTTTTTGAGAAATTGTTTACCAAGCGTTTTCCCTTCTTTTAAGAGTTCAGAAAATTTAGTCTGAAATAGTTCGTTTTTTTCTTTTTCGTATGCTATAGCTTCATCGTATGGGTAAAGCACTATAGCAGGAGAGCTATCTTGCACAAGGATAACAGGTTCTTTTGTCTCTTTTATCTTTTGTACCAATTTTGCTAGATTATTACGAGCATCTGTAATGTTAATTACTTGTATCATATAACGTACAGTATATCGTACGTATAAATAGTTTGTCAATTAGTAGGTGTATTTCCATTCTTGCAAAGCTGGGGGTAATCTGTTAGTATCAGGCTTGTATATCAAACTATGTTAATACGGCCTCAATCAACCAATTTTGCCAAGATCCGCGTCATGGGTATCGGCGGCGGCGGCACCAATGCTTTGGGTTCAATGATCGTGAACGGGACAATTCATAATGTCGATTTTGTAGCCGTGAATACCGATGCGCAGGCATTGCTTCTCAACAAAGCAGACACCAAGATCCAAATCGGTGAAGTATTTACCAAAGGGCTCGGATCAGGTGGAGATCCTGAAATCGGACGTCAGGCTGCTGAAGAATCACGAGAGAAGATTAAGAGTGCGTTGGAAGGCTCCGATATGGTTTTCCTTACTGCAGGCATGGGAGGCGGTACCGGCACGGGTGCAACTCCTGTCATCGCTGAGGTCGCAAAAGAAGTCGGCGCATTGACTGTAGCCGTTGTGACCAAGCCGTTTATGTTTGAAGGGACACGCCGTATGGTATCTGCTGAGGAAGGAATCGATAATCTCAAAGACAAAGTAGATACACTTATCGTTATCCCAAATCAGAGAATTCTTGATGTCGTAGATCGCAAACTTTCTCTGCTGGACGCCTTTAAAGTCGCTGATTCAGTCCTCACACAGGGTGTGCAGGGTATTTCTGAGATTATTACCGTCCCGGGTCTTATTAATGTCGATTTCGCCGATGTCAAAAATATCATGGCAGATGCCGGATCAGCATTGATGGGTATCGGCACTGGCATTGGCGAAAATCGAGCCCAGACAGCGGCTCGGGCTGCAATCGCCTCGCCGCTTCTTGAGATATCCATGGAGGGGGCACGTGGTGTTCTCTTTAATGTCGTCGGCGGCTCTGATCTGACGATGACGGAAGTGGATGAAGCGGCAAAGATCATCTCAAGTGCTGCTGATCCTGACGCAAATATTATCTTTGGCGCGACGATTGATGAGACCATGCATGACCAGATACGTATCACCGTCGTGGCGACTGGATTTGATCAGGCAAAACAGCGCTTGCAGAAGTTTGTGATCGATCAGCCGACACCACAGGTGAGTGATACGCCGTTGACCCGCCAAGAGCCCAAACCACAACAGCAGGAGCAGCAGATCCCGCAAAGACAGGAAAATACACAGCAAGAACCGCCGCATCAGAATATCATGCAGCCACAGGAGAAGAAAGATGAAAAATCCGCTGAAGATGAATGGGACATCCCCGCATTCTTAAGACAGAGAAACTAAGAAATCAGCCTCTAAAAACTATATTCATATATATGTTCCTATCTATTCCTTTTGTATATATTCACCTTTGTGATACTATTAATTTATAGTCACCTATTTTGCTGACGGACTTATTCAATGGGAACGAAGAAAAAAAGAAAGACACTTAATGAATATATTGGCTTCATAGGAAAGAATGTTACTGTTATTCTTATTATCGCAATCTTTACGATTATTATTGTAGGTGGTGCTTTATCAATTAATATTAAGAACACTCAGTCAAATGAGTACGGATATCAAAATAATTCTCAGAATAATGCTGTTTGGCAGACTTTCAATTCTGTAGAGGGGGACTTTAAAATAGACTTCCCTAATCATCCAAAGAAAGAAGAATACTCAAATATTGTAGATGGTGTTAAGGTAGATAACACAACGTATGTTAGTAACGATAGCGATAATGGTTTATACGCGGTCTATGTCTCTTTATATGATATAAGTCCAAGCAATTACGATATTAAAAAATTGCTTGAGGCAATGGTAAATGGTGTTGTTCAAGGAGTAGAAAATGCTAATGTAACAAGTTCATCATTTACTACTTATGAGAGATATCAGGCCTTAGAATTTACTATGAAAGCGCCAGATCGCAATATGAGTTATAGGGGAAAGGTGATTATAAGGGATGATTTGCCTACTCTTAAAGCATACGTTTTGGTTAGTGGTGCTAAAACCGGCACTCTTACTAAACACGATCAGTTTGTAAATTCATTTGCTATCACTGACTAAATATAGTGCATTATATGCCATACACCTTTGCGCTCGACAGATGTAGATACGCGTGCTTGTGGCTAGAAGGGATATACTGTATACTAACCGTATGGAAAAGAATGTTTTGAATTATCGAATTATTATTGAAAAAGAACAATATGAGGATGGATCATCTGTGTATGTAGCGCATTGTCCGACGCTTGGTATTTCAGACTATGGAGATACGATTGAAGGAGTATTAGCTAGTATTAAGGATGGCATTGAGCTGTGTATTGAATCTCTCGCGAAAGAAGGCAAGGAAGTCCCGATAGATCATGTTGAGGAGCAAATTGTGACATCTGCAAAAATTACTATTCCTTCACACATAAAAATCTCTGTCGCATAATGAGCAAATTGCCTCGAAATATAAAAGGAAAACAACTTATAGCTGCATTAGAAAAATTAGGATTTCAAATTGTAGGGAAAAAGGGAAGACACGTTCGTTTGAGTCATGCAGATGGTAGATGGACACAAGTTGCAGTTCATCCAAAGCCAGTACCGCAAGGAACTCTCAGAGCAATAGTGCGTCAAACGGATATAACTATAGAAGATCTGTTAGAGGCTTTATCATAATAATTAATTTCAATTGATCCGAATGTGTATATGACTTTTTTATAGTGATTGTACGTCAAATACCTTCATTTTCCCTTTTTCTCCTCGCAGTAATAATATCTGGGATTTTT
>CAZLSZ010000054.1:0-5184 GCA_964562445.1 uncultured Gammaproteobacteria bacterium | reverse complement strand
GCAGGCATTACGGAAAGAAAATAAAATACTCAAAGAAAAATATCTCGAGGCCGCTTCCTACACAACAATTACGAAAAAAGCAACGACCATGGGATTTGTTCAGTCAAAAGAACACCTCAATATGGCTGCGCCACTTCCGCTCGCGGTCCGCTAAAATTTCCCGCACGGCAAAAACGTGATACTATTATATATATGAACTGGCGTTATCGTTTTACGTTGTTGGTTTTTCTCTTCCTGTTTTCATTGATTGTCAGTAGATTATTTTACTGGCAGGTCGTACGAGCGCAGGAACTCTCCGCGATGGGGCAGGCGCAGTACGATATGCAGGTGATGATGACCGCGCAGCGTGGCGAAATACGGACATCAGACGGATTCGCGATTGCCGCCAATAAATTGGCGTACCTTGTTTACGCGAATCCGAAAGAAGTAAAAGATAAAGAAAAAGAAGCACAGGAACTGGAAAAATTGCTTGATATCAAGAGCGCGACCATCAGTGCTCTTCTTTCAAAAGATAAATTCTGGGTGCCTTTGAAAACGTATATCCCCAATGATCTGAAAGAAAAAATTGAATCAAAAAAACTCCCCGGTATTGGTTTTCAGGAGCAGTCATTGCGCATGTACCCTGAAGCTTCTACAGCCGCTAAGATCATCGGATTTGTGGGGAAAAACGATCAGGGAGCGGATAAAGGATATTTCGGACTTGAAGGATATTATGATCTGCAATTGCGTGGGAAAGACGGTGTGGCGATTATCACAAAAGATGCCCGTGGCAAGCCTATCCTCGCGAATATGAGTGATAAAAATGTCAAGGTAGATGGGCGGAATTTACAATTGCATGTTGACCGGAGTATCCAGTTCATGCTTGATGAGGAGTTGAAAAAAGGAATTTCTCAGTACGGTGCGGCAGGCGGTATGGCAGCTATTATTGATCCGAAAACAGGTGGTGTACTCGCAATGTCTGCTTTTCCGACCTATGATCCTCGGGAGTATCAGAAATTTTCGGATAAAGAATATTCCAATCAGGTAATCAGTTATGCGTACGAGCCCGGATCGACGTTTAAGCCGCTTATTATGGCCTCAGCACTCGACGCGGGCCTCGTGAAGCCTGATACCGCCTGTACTATCTGTAGCGGGCCGGTGCGGATTGGCGAATATGAGATTAAGACATGGAATGAAAAGTATAACGCGAATGCCACCATGACTGATGTCATCGTGCATTCTGACAATACCGGTATGGTTTTTACCGGAAGACTACTCGGGCTGGATAGAATGATACGGTATATGGAGTCATTCGGGGTTGGTTCGCCGACAGGTATTGATTTGCAGGGTGAGGTATACCCAAGTCTTCGCGCTCGTGATAGCTGGTATGAGATTGATCAGGCGACCGCCACATTCGGGCAGGGGCTTATGGTAACCCCGATACAGCTGTTGACAGCCTTTACGGCAATAGCAAATGAAGGGAAGCGGATGGAGCCGCATATCGTTGATAGTATAGAAACGCCTGATGGGAATGTGATCACCATACCTCCGAAGATACTCAGTAAACCTATCTCTCCTCAGTCGGCAAAAGTGATTACGGAGATGATGGTGAAAGCGGTGGATTTGGGAGAAGCAAAATTTGCCAAACCCCAAGGGTATCGAATTGCCGGAAAAACAGGAACGGCACAGATCCCTGTCGCGGGGCATTATGATCCGAAAAACACGATCGCGTCATTCATCGGCTTCGCGCCGGCTGATGATCCAAAATTTGTGATGCTTGTCGTCGTAGATAGACCGAAGAGTTCCATCTATGGAGCAGAAACTGCCGCGCCGATTTTCTTCCGGGTGGCAAAGAATATTCTGACGTACTACAACATCCCGCCGACAGAACCCATAACAGAGGAGAAATAATTACAATATTTTTGCGCCGGGTTGGACTTTGCCTTTGGGTTTGAGGGGCTGCGGCTTCTTACCATCTGCCGCGAGGATCATACCTTCAGAAAATTCTCCCATCATCTTGCGTGGCGCGAGGTTAACGACGAATGTAAATTGTTTGCCCATAAGATCTGAGGGTTTATACCATTTCTTGATACCCGAGAGAATATTTCGTTTCCCGAGTTCTCCGAAGTCGACAGTCAGGCGGAGTAATTTATCTGACCCTTCTTTTTCTTCACCATTTTCGATAAGGCCTACACGGCTATCGAGTTTTGCGAAATCATCATAGCTTATTTCAGGTTTCATAAAATGCTTTATAGCAGATTCGGAGAGTATCTAACACCGGGTGTTTGAAGCTATTTAACACCCGGTGTTGATGATCTACGTTGTCTGTAAAGTATCGATTCTTTTGGTTCCCAGATGCATTTGGTTAGTGTTATTTCACACTTCCTTTCGGGAAATTGTGATAATGGGCATGATACCTCTTGATTTCCATCTGTAAATCGATCAATGATAATTTTTTGGGGAGGTACCTTCTCTCCTGTGGGACTCGCGCACCAACCTGTGACGGAGGATATAATTTCTCGTGACATAAGATGGGATTATACCATAGTGTGTGGTTTTGGCAGGGGGATGAAGTATCCTTCATTTGTCACGTTCATAATAAGCGGATCCTGTGCTATACCAAGTCGATTAGGATCCTTGAGAATTTTATTGAGTTCAGATACATTCTTTTTGAGATTTGTTTGTGTCGTTGGGAGGTCTTCATATACGACAATGCTGCCTTGCTGATTCATGAGTCGCGCGAGGATATCTGTTTGTAACGATGTTAATTCAATTGGCGCATGTTTTTCTCCAATGTGGGGGGACTGTACCACTTGGTTGTTTCCCTTATCAATTTGTAATATGCCAGCGCTTGTCCTACAGGTATCTACAGGAAATTCCCGTGGAGGCAACTTTTTTTCAAAAATGCAATGTCTGCCTGTATCTATGCATTTTTTTCCTTTCAGATTCGGACAGACAAGAGATGTCTGGTCTCCTGTATATATTTTCAGGATTTTTGTTCCCGGTTTGGTAGTACCGTCAGGGCCTTTACAAAATCTTTTTTCAGATACTGCTTCTTTTCGATTCATTGGGGGATTTTAGCATATGTCTTATAGATGAGCAATACGCAGTTTATTTATATGAAAGGAAATCCATAGGAGAAATATTTTTCTCTTGTATTGTTCCTGCAGGTAACTCCAGGACGGTATCATATCGTGGGTTCCAGAAAAAGACACGGTTAGGATGGAGAGATTTTTTTATTTTTACTACTTTTTTATTTTTATCTAATATAATTACATCAATCGGATAGCGCATCCCGAAGGTATGGATGCCGAAGCGAGTTTTGATGCGTAAAGGCTTGGGTTTATTGTATGGAATCAACCCGAGGTTTTTGGCCACAAACGAATCTGCAAAGATGACGTCATGTATACTAACCACGTTTGTTGTTTTGTTTATGCTTTTCATTTCTTTGATCATAGCAGATGGAATGGGAAAAATTATTATAGTTTTTAGTTTTCAGTTATTTGAGATTGCCACGTCTCCTGCAAAGCAGGATCCTCGCAATGACAGAGGGTGAGATTGCTTCACGACGCTCGGAATGACAATGAAATTTGCTATACTGGGTAAATGACAGGGAGAACGCATGATCTTGCCGCATTCACGGCATTGAGTTGTATCATCGTTTCGCAGCCTCTTCCACATATCACGTTGGCCACGGGACTTGTGGCTGTGACTGCATGCATGATCGGTGGTATCGCACCTGATGTTGATCAACCTACCGCACCTTTTTGGAGAAATATACCTGTGACAAATTTTTTGGGGAAATTTTTCGGAAGAATTCTCGGCGGACATCGGTTTCTTTCGCACTCTCTTTTGGGATTATGGCTCTTCGGGAAGGGATTTGAAATTGTATTGGATGTCTTAACTCCCAGTTTTCCGTATCTCAATATGGATATTATCTGGTGGGCGTTTATGATCGGGTTTGTGTCGCATCTTATTATGGATACATTCACTCAGGAAGGTGTGCCATGGTTTTTGCCGCTCCCGTATAAAATCGGTGTTCCACCGGTTCGCAGATTACGTCTCCCGACAGGTGGATGGATGGAAAAATTTTTGGTATTTCCGGGACTTATTATCCTCAATGCGTATATCTATTATGAAAATTATGACAAGATCCGCATCCTTCTGCATAACTATTTGAAGTAATAGTTTGGTGCGCTATAATAAGCAATATGTGGAGAAAAATAAAGAATATTTATCATTTTAACCAGGCAGTTGGGGCCAATACCATTTATATGTTCCCTTCCCGCGGCATGACAGTCATCGGTGTGACGGGGACAGACGGAAAGACGACGACATCAAACCTCATCTATCATATATTACTTTCAGCAGGTTATAAAGCAGCAGTCATTTCGACATTGGGTGCCAAGATAAACGGAAAGGAAAGTGATATAGGATTGCATGTCACGACACCGGGAAGATTTGCTATTCAGGCATATCTCAAGCAGGCAAGAAAAGAAGGTGTGAAGTACGTCGTGTTGGAAGTGACCTCGCATGCATTGGATCAATACCGGGTCGCAGGGATTCATTTTGATGTGGGAGTACTGACCAACGTAACACGTGAGCATCTCGACTACCATAAAACATACGAAAAGTATGTGTCAACCAAAGCAAAACTGCTCAAACAGGCAGCAATCGCGGTCGTGAATAAAGATGATCATTCATATATCCAGGTGCGCAAAACAGAATTAAAAGGAAAAGAAAATATCATCACCTACGGGATGAAGAAAGATGCTGATTTCAATCCGCATGTTTTTCCGTTTGAGACGAAATTGATCGGGCAGTTTAATAAATATAATTGTCTCGCCGCCATCGCTGCTTTGCAGCCATTACATATCCCCACAGATGTGATCAAAAAAGGCATTGTGTCATTCCGTGCCCCGAGAGGCCGGCAGGAAATCATCTATAAAAAGGATTTTACCGTTATTAATGATTTTGCTCATACACCGAATTCATTTGCCGTGATCCTCCCTGAAATGAGGAAAATGACGAGCAACCGGTTGATTCATATTTTCGGTTCGGCGGCAAAACGGGATACATATAAACGTCCGGAAATGGGAAATATTTCTTCAAAATATGCCGATATCATGATTGTGACGGCTGAGGATCCTCGTGATGAGCCGATTGCCGATATCAATAACGATATTTTATCCGGTGTCAAAGACG
>CAZLSZ010000053.1:5030-5293 GCA_964562445.1 uncultured Gammaproteobacteria bacterium | reverse complement strand
CTATAGTCTATATAATAACGAAGTAAAGTCTGATGCAATCAACTAAATTTGCACTCTTAAGTGTCTTTGATAAAACAAACATAACTACTTTAGCTAAAGAATTAGCTGCTTCAGGGTATACAATAATATCTACAGGAGGGACAGCTGCAACACTTCAAAAAGCAAAGATTCCATTTACCCCGATTCAAGAAATTACCGGTAATCCTGAGAGTTTCGACGGGAGGATGAAGACGATCAGTTTTGAAATTGAATCCGGCATTTTG
>CAZLSZ010000053.1:0-5020 GCA_964562445.1 uncultured Gammaproteobacteria bacterium | reverse complement strand
TTACAAATAAAACCCATCGATATTGTCGTTTGCAATCTCTACCCATTTGAAGAAACCATAAAAAAACAAGGAGTGACACTTGCTGACGCTGTTGAAAATATTGACGTCGGAGGACCGACAATGGTACGAGCTGCTGCGAAAAATTTTAAAAATGTTCTCGTTGTGGTTGATCCGAATGATTATGAAACAATAATCGATGTCATTAAAAAGAAAGAAATTGATGAAACCCTCCGCCGGGAACTGGCAGCAAAAGCATTCAGTCATCTTTCATTTTACGACGCGCAGATTGCGCACTATTTAAAGTTTGAAAAATTTCCCAACGAATTTGTACTCCCCGGAAGAAAAGTACTGGATCTGCGCTACGGAGAAAATCCACATCAGCAGGGAGCAGTATATATACGTCCGGGACAAAAAACACCATTGCAGAGTTTCCAGAAACTTTGGGGGCGCGACTTATCATTAATCAACATCACTGACATCAATGCAGGGCTTGAAACAATTCGGCTTTTTAAAGAACCCGCAGCAGTAGTGATCAAACATAATAGTCCCTGCGGTATTGCGTTAGGACAAACTCCCGCAGATGCACTCGCGCGGGCAATAGCAGCAGATCCGGAATCCGCGTTCGGTGGCATTATCGTTATGAATAAAGCGATGGATATGGATGCAGCGAAGGCAATCGGTTCATTCAAGGACGCGACAAAAGGAAATATGGATATCGTCGCTGTCCCCGCGATCCGGAAAAACGCATTGGCGTATTTACAGAAAATGCGAAAAAGTATGGGTATTTATACATTTGGTGACATTCCGAAACAGGCAGATGATCTCAATATTAAATGGCTTGATGGAGGATTCATTATCCAGACAGCAGATCTGGGTATAGAAAAATCTTTCAAAAAATGGACTGTAGTGACAAAGAAAAAACCGACAAAACAGCAGATGGAACAGATGCAGATCGGATGGAAATTTATCAGCAGAATCAGATCAAATACTATTTTGATCATGGATAAAACACTTCCCATGACACGAGGCATCGGTTCGGGGCAAACATCACGCATACGTTCATCCAAAATAGCGATTGAACAAGCAGGCGAAAAAACTGAGGGGGCTGTGCTTGTGAGTGATAGTTTTTTTCCATTCCCGGATACAATAGAACTCGCAGCGAAGCACGGTATAACTGCGATTGTCCAGCAAGGTGGATCAATCAATGATTCTCTTTCAATAGCAGCGGCAGAAAAGGCAGGAATTGCAATGGTATTTACCAATAGACGGGCATTCTGGCATTAATGGTATGGTAACTCTGGTAATCGGATCACAGTGGGGAGATGAAGGAAAAGGGAAAATAATGGATGTCGTATCAACGATGTCAGAGATTGTCGTACGTTTTCATGGCGGAAATAATGCCGGACATACAGTCATCAATAAATACGGCACATTCCCCCTCCATCTCCTGCCGTCGGGAGTTTTTAATAAAAAAGCAAAAGCATATATCACCAACGGTACCGTTCTCAATCTGGAAGTGCTTACTCAAGAAATTGCGATGATTAATAAAGCTGGGCTTGAACTTGAGAATCGGCTTTCTATTTCTCCGCGATGCCACATCATTTTTCCGTATCATCAAATTTTTGATTCTCTCTTTGAGAAAGCACGCGGTAATAAAAAGATCGGCACGACAGGGAGAGGAATCGGTCCTGTATTTGCTGACAAAGTAACATATCAGGGAATCCGCCTTATCGATCTCCTTGATAAAAAACAATTTTCCGAAAAACTTGTAGGACAATTACAAGTGAAAAATATCATTATACAAGCTTTCGGCGAAAAACCGCTTGATCAAAAAGAAATTGAGAAAACGTTTTTCGGCTATCGAAAAAAACTTCTGCCATATATAAAAGAACCGTATCCGTTTATTCATAAAGCAATACAGAAAGATAAAAAAATCTTACTCGAAGGCGCACAGGGAATTTTTCTGGATAATGATTGGGGCACATATCCATATGTCACGGGATCAAATATTGTCGCGGGCAATGCAAACGCGACGGCAGGAATTCCCCCACAGGAAATTACTGATGTCATTGGGGTCGTAAAAGCATACACAACTCGAGTCGGCGCAGGCCCTTTCCCTACAGAACTGTTAGATGAAACCGGAGATAAGCTGCGAAAGGAAGGTCATGAATTCGGAACAACAACCGGAAGACCGAGAAGATGCGGTTGGTTTGACGCAGAACTTATCAGATTTGCCTCACAACTCAGTGGATTTACCCAAGTAGCGATCACAAAACTAGATGTACTGGATCGATTTTCAGAAATTAAGATATGTGTCGGATATACACTACATGGCAAAAAAGTCTCTTACTATGATGGTGATGCAGTCTTTCTGGACAAAGTAAAACCTGTCTATAAAACGCTCAAAGGATGGAACAAACCGACAACAGGGATTACTGATTATAACGATCTTCCTACAAATGCAAAAAAATATCTGGATACGATTGAAAAAGAGATCGGCGTTCCGATAAAAATAATCTCTGTCGGTCCCGCAAGAAAAGATACGATATTTAGAAATGAATAATTACGATAATTATATTTCTCCATTTACATGGCGGTATGGCTCGCCGCAGATGCGGCTTATATTTAGTGAGAAAGAAAAGTATCTCATTTGGCGTGACATTTGGGTCGCTCTGGCAAAAGCACAATATGACGCAGGACTTGTTTCAAAAAAAGAATTGCGGGATTTAGAAAAAAATAAAAACACAATCGATATAGAACGGATACTTAAGATAGAAGAGCAAAAACAACATGATGTAGTATCAGCTATCACCGAATTTGCCGAAAAAGCATCCACGGGAGGTGGGAAAATTCACCTTGGAGCAACGAGTATGGATATCGTTGATAATGCTGACGCGATAAAAACTCAACGCGCGATAGAACTTATTGAAACAAAACTGAAAAAACTTCTTTCATTCTTTTCCAAAAAAATTGAGAAATATGCAGACATGACATGTATGGGTTTCACACATATTCAGCCCGCAGAACCGACTACGGTCGGATACCGTTTCGCGTTTTATGCCCAGGATTTACTCATAGATTATGAACTACTGCAATTTATTAAAAAAAACTATAAATCCAAAGGGTTAAAAGGAGCGGTCGGGACCGGTGCCAGTTATAAACATATACTTGAAGGAACATCTATGACACATGCTGCACTTGAAAAAGAAGTGATGGATTCATTGGGAATTAATTCAGTATTAATTTCGACACAGGTATCCCCACGAAAATATGACTATTTTATATTAACTATTGTTAATAGTATTGCCTCTTCTCTTGCAAAATTCGCAGGAGATCTGCGAATTTTGCAAAGTCCCCCCATCGGAGAATGGTTAGAGCCTTTCGGCAAAAAACAAGTCGGATCGAGTGCTATGCCATTCAAGAGAAATCCCAAAAATGCCGAAAAAATCTGCTCTCTTGCCCGCTACATTGCGGCACTTCCCAATGTCGCGCTTGAAAATGCAACACATTCATATCTTGAAAGAACGCTTGATGATTCTGCAAACAAGCGTGTAATTCTTGCCGAAGGGTTTCTCACGCTGGATGAAATAATGAATACCGCTGAAAAAATTCTTGCAGGAATGCAGATCAATGAGAAAAAAATCGCGTACAATGTTTCGCAATATGCACCGTTCGCCGCAAGCGAAGCAATACTGATGGAATCAGTAAAATATGGAGCAAACAGACAAGGCATGCATGAAATACTGAGAGATATCGCACTTAGTGCTTGGGATGATGTGCAACATGGCAAACCAAATCCCATGGAAAATTTACTTAAAGATAATAATGAAATCAAAAAATATCTTGATACAAAACAACTCATTCCACTTCTCAATGTCTACAGTCATATCGGGACAGCACCGGAGCGGGCGAAGAAAATGAGTAAAATTATTAATAAATTAATCGCATGAAAAAAAGAATTGGTATCGTCGGCGGCGGACAACTCGGACGCATGATAACCCAGGAAGCAAAAAAGATGGGCTATCAGGTAACAGTGATTGATCCTACTCCCAACGCTCCTGCAACACAAGTCGGCGCGAAACAAATAAATGCTGATTATAATGATGAAGATGCCATCAGAAGACTTGCTGATGTTTCTGATGTTATTACATTTGAAATAGAATTAGCAAATGCCAAAATCCTTGATGAGTTATCAAATAAAGGAGTTGACATCAATCCATCTGCCAAAACTCTCGAAATAATAAAAGATAAACTGCTGCAAAAGCAATTTCTCAAAAAAGTTCATATTCCCGTAGCAGCATTTATCGATGTAGCCAATGAAAATGATATAAAGAATGCTGCGCGAAAATTCGGTTATCCGTTACTTCTCAAAGCACGTTTCGATGCATATGACGGTAGGGGCAACGCGCTTATAAAAAATGAAAAACAAATAATAAAAGGAATGAAAAAACTTGCAGGGAGAAAATTATATGTCGAAAAATTTGTCCCTTTCACAAAAGAGCTTGCTGTAATGACTGCGAGAAATACAAAAGGAGAAATCAAAACATATGACGTCGTAGAAACAATACAAAAAAATAATATCTGCCACATCGTGAAAGCTCCCGCGGAAATCGATAAAAAAATTATGACAAAAGCGAAGCGACTTGCCGCAAAAACGATGCGCCATCTGCAGGGAGCGGGGATATTTGGCATCGAAATGTTTTTGACCGAAGACGGAAAAGTCTATCTTAATGAAATTGCACCCCGGGTACATAACTCCGGACATTATACAATTGAAGGAAATCACACTTCACAATTTGCCCAGCATATCCACGCTATAATGGGAATGCCATTACAAAAAACAACGATGAAACATCCTGCGGCAGTGATGATAAATATTCTCGGAGATCGTGAAGGAAAAGCAGAACCAAAGGGTATACAAGATGCTGAAAAAACACCTGGTATTTCAGTCCATATGTATGGTAAACTGCAAACAAAACCTGAACGGAAAATGGGACATCTGACAGCGACAGGAAAGACT
>CAZLSZ010000052.1:0-6011 GCA_964562445.1 uncultured Gammaproteobacteria bacterium | reverse complement strand
AACAAGAATAACAATCAATAATACTAATTGAACAGGATCAATAACCATATGTATAGCCTACATCACATCAATAACATCTGTCAAGTAATGGTTGTGCAAGAAACTATTTTACCTCAATTGTCCTCTTTATAAATGATTCCTTCCCAAAACGATTTACAGCCTTCACACTGATAGATGTTTTGCCGGGAAAAAGCATCAACCGCCTTGAAAACTCACCCTTATTATTTACGGTTACAGACTGATCATTTACATAAACAGTTGCATTGGTATCCGCTTTGCCTTTCACAACTAACTCCGCGGACGTTACACTATTTTCAGCAGGTTCAGAAACTTCGAGATATGGTGGAATAAAAGCGGCTCTGTATTGAAATAAGAGATATAATAAAAAGACAATTATTACAGCTCCTGCGAGGAGTAGTGATTGATGTATTTTCATTCGTCGTATAGGGAACTCTTCTTTCTTTACCAATGCATCAGGAAGAACTTTAAATTCTCTTTTCTCATCAAATTCCCTCTTAAAAAGTGCAGTGATTTCAGCTTTAGGAATTCCTAAATAATTTGAATAATTATGGACAAATCCCTGAGCATAGGAAACTGATGGAAGCTTATGAAATTCACCACGTTCTATCGCGGTGAGAAAGGCAGGTTTTATTTTAAGAGAACTTGCAGCTTCTTCAATTGTTTTTTTCTGACGCAAACGCTCTTTTCGAAGTCTTTGTCCGACGTGTTCTAGCATAATCTTATTACTCTTGCTGGGTTGATTGATTCGCTAAAAATTCTTCAGCATTTCGTACCAGCACATCTCTCGGTTTTGCTCCTTCAGCAGGACCAACGATTCCCATTTCTTCCAATTGATCAAGCATTCTTGCAGCGCGAGCATAACCGATTGACATTTTACGCTGCAGGAAAGAAGCAGAAGCTGTATTAAATTGACAAACCAATCGTACTGCTTCTTCCAACTGACCATCTTTCCCATCAGAACCTGCGGATGATCCCTTACCACCGCTTCCTTTCAATGGCAGCGGCTGACTAAGCACCTCCTCAGTGTATTGAACCGGATAATTTCTTGCTTTCAGGAAATCGACCAATTTCTTCACTTCTTTCTCTGAAATAAAAGTACCCTGAATACGGGTAGGTTTAGACGATTCTGGAGGGACATACAACATATCTCCCCTCCCAAGAAGCTTTTCTGCTCCGGGCGAGTCAATTATAACACGTGAATCAATCATTGAGGAAACATTAAACGCAATTCGACAAGGGACATTTGCTTTGATTAAACCCGTAATAACATTTACCGATGGACGCTGCGTCGCGATCACCAAATGGATTCCCGTGGCACGTGCCATCTGAGCAAGACGGGCAATAGCGTCTTCTACCTCTACAGGAGCAAACATCATCAAATCAGCGAGCTCATCAATGAAGATAACAATATACGGCAGTGCTTGAAAACCGGATAATTCATTGTATGAGTCGATATTTCGTACACCTCTTTCTGCAAATAATTTATACCGCTTATCCATCTCTCCCATTGCCCACTTGAGAGCAGATAATATTTCCTTTGGATCCACAATAACCGGTGTTAAGAGATGCGGAATACCATTATAGACAGTAAACTCTACTCTCTTCGGATCAATCATAATAAGACGCACTTCCTGTGGTGAAGCGCGGAACAATAACGACGTAATAAAGGCATTAATTAATACGGATTTTCCCGAGCCGGTAGTACCCGCTACCAATACGTGAGGCATTTTGGCAATATCTACGACAAGCGGATTTCCGGAAACATCAAGTCCAAGTGCAACAGTTAATTTCGATTTCGCTTTTTGCATTGCAGCTGATGTCAGGAGAGATCGAAACGTCACAACTTGGAGAGAACGATTCGGTATCTCAATACCTATTAAATTTCTCCCCGGTATAGGCGCTTCGATACGAATTTGGCCTGTAGGCGCTTCTGTCGCTAACGCCAAATCATTCGCAAGAGCGGTAATTTTGGAAACTTTTGTACCCAAAGCAATTTCAAGCGCGTATTGTGTAACCGCGGGACCTAAATTCGCTTCCGCGACACTTGCATCTATCCCAAAGCTTTGGAGTGTATTCTCAATCGTAGAAGCAATTTTATTTACATCTCCTCTTTCTGCTTTTGCACCGGCATCGCTTGAAAGAAGCGATGGGGATGGGTATTCCCAAACTCCGGGAGCTGCGCTTGCAAGGATATTGCTTACCATCTTTTCAGGTAAAATTTCTTCTTTTTTTTTACTTGGTTGTGGCGGTATGATTGGAGGGGTAGGTTGTTTCATCGGCATTTCCGGTTCTTCCTTTTGCCCTCCCTTAATAGTTAATTGTTTATTTTTGAGAAGAGAAGGTTTTTCCCGTTTCATTCCCGCAAAAATATTTCTCGGTACCGCTCTCCCGAAACCGCCTTTCATTCCCCCCAAAGCGCTCACAATCTCATCCATAGAGGTATCGAAAAAAACAAGACTTCCCACAAGTAATCCTCCGATAAAAATAATATTTGCCCCAGGGACAGTTATTATTTCCTGTAATATTCGGAACAATTCCTGACCGACAACACCACTATGTGTCAATCCCAATAATGAAACAAAAATCAGAAGATATCCGACGGTAACATTTACCCGCGAAAGATACATCTTCATCCGCAGAAAGAGAAATCCGAAGAAGAATAACACAAATGGAAAAAGGAGCGCTAATTCTCCAAAAAGCTCCTTCAATTTCATGTTGGGGGTAGCAGTTGTTTCCGACTTATTAACTATAGCCAAAAGAAAAAGTAAACCGGCAACAAAAAAAGTTATACTGAAAATAGTATACACAGTATTTTTCTTTAGTTTGAGTTTTAAAGGTTTTTTTCTATGACTGCGTTTACCGGGCATACATATATTATAGATACTTATATATAGTTTGGCAATTTATTTGAGCGTAAATATGGCTATTTACTATTTGTGGTTGCGCATACATACATTCACTAATATTATTGTGAGCACGTGAAGGTAGTTTCAGGATGAAGTTTGACCATACCACCCCATTCAACAGCAGTGAAACCATTTCTCTGTGGTAAAACGGAGAGGTCAGGTGCCTGAACAGCTTTCCATTCATTGAGCGCTTCAAAGAAAACTCTCACACGGATTGTGGTGTCAGGCTTTGGATCAATTGTGAGTTTTTCTATCGCGTCAACATCTTTTACCGGCATTATACCTACGAAATAATATGGGGCATACGGCAGTTGTTTCTCCCAATATTCTTTAAAATCTGCAGTTTCTTTTGCATTCAAACCAAGCTGTGGAAGAATAGACGTATACAATGAAGGCAGATTCTGATAGGAAACGACATATCCTTCCTGAGGTTTTACGACTGCAGCATCAGGTATTTTTGCTTCATAATAAAGATATGGAAACACTTTATCATCTAATGTTAGGGTACCATCAGGGAATGCAGTTACGCTCCACCCATTTTGAGGATATTCAGGTATTGTGACTGTTAATGGACCCACAGCATCAACTCGAACTGCAGTTTGTTGCTGTGTTGTTGGATAAAGATACACGGCAGGTTTGCAATCCGGTGTATACCAACTATATACTGGTGTATCTACGAGATAGAACCATTTCAACTGTAAATTGTCTTTCGCTTCACTGGAGAACTGCACCTCTTGTTGTGTAGGAATATATTCGTAGGCATCATTACCATCAATGAGAAATACCGTTCCTATATGGTAATATAACGGATACGATCGATTTTTTGAGGAAACAAATAATGTTCCTGCCTGTTGTACTCCGGGTTTTTGACTCACCGCATTATATGTTGTTTTCGCATCATTCCATATATAAGCCGGCTCACTTAAGGTAGTACCATTTGTTACATCTTTCGCATTGAATGCAGCAGGAGGGAATTGTGTCGTTTTCCAATAATCTATTGTCTGCTTATCTCCGCCTTTTGCCGTACAATTTTTGACATAATCCGGTATCGGAATATCATGTTTGATATAAACATGCATCAAACGTAAATTTCCTTTCTTTTTTTCGGAATCTACATATACGAAGTTATCGCCTAAATCCTGACCGAAATAATTCTTTCCATTTGCCATAAACATGGGTTTACCTGAAAGTGCGCCGCTTGCAGCAGTACCGATTTGTCTCATATCTGCTCTTACTTTTTCTTCAGAAACACCGGCATTTTCTTTAATCAGATCGTACTGTACTCCATTATAAGTGACTGTATCTGATGTGCTCGGAGGATCATAATCGACACAATTGACTGCGTCAACTGCTTTTGTGTTGACGGGCGGATATGAAGGTTTCATAGCAGTTGTCGCAGAAGCTGCAATGGCAGCCACCGCAACAAGCCCCACGATGATAAGCCCACTATTTCTCATTATTTAAGTATACTCACATTTTAAAAAAATTGTAAAGGGGAACATTATATTTCTTACATAATGATACTACCCCCATGCGAAGTAGTGACCAATATTCTAAGAATCATACTTCGGAAGTAAATAGTTTTACATTCTCCGGAGTAATTTTTATATTTTTTGCCTGCCCCATGATAATCATCTTTGCAGCTTTCCGGCACATCATATTGATCAAACGATCCAAACCGCGAATACCCGGATCATACCCTAACGGTCGAATAACTATTTCCCACACATCCTGATCAATAACAAGTTGTTCCGGCTTAAGCCCGATCAGCTTACTCACCTTAGGGAATACATAATCTCTTCCAATATGCATCTTTTCTTCATCATTATACGAAGGCATCTGAATAATCTCGATACGATCAAGAACAGCGGTTGAGACAGAGGAAACATTGTTTGCGGTAGCAGCAAACACACATTTAGAAAGGCTGAAGGGATAATCAACATAATGATCAGTAAATGTATGATTCTGCTCAGGGTCCAGAAGCTCAATCAAAACACCCATGATATCCGCGCGTGCTGTTTCAGTAACACGATCTAACTCATCAAGAAGTATAATAGGATTTTGTGTACCTGCATGCACCATACGCTTGATAATCTGCCCCGGTTCAGCATCAGGAAAAAATCGGGATTGGCCACGAAGAACCCGTGAATCAGCCATACCTCCGAACGGGATACGTTCAAATTTACGACCCAATGCTTCTGCCATAGAGATAGCAAACGTCGTTTTCCCAGTACCGGCGAGCCCGACGAAACATAATACGGGCGAGCGGGTCGCGAAATCCGGTCCATTATTCTGAATATTAAGCATGATGGAAGCAATATACTCTAAAATGCGGTTTTTCAGCATTTCCAATCCATAATGATCACGATCCAAAATTTCTTTTGCCTTTTGCAGATCAAGTAAATCTTTACTCATTGTCTTCCAAGGCAAGCCCACAACCCAATTAATATACCGCTGTGTGGCTTCATACTCCATAATATATGCCGAACTCGTATATCCTGAGCCTGAACGGATCAATTCAAGTCGATCAATGCGATCTTTCAAAATTTTTTGCAATTCATCAGGGATGGGAGACTTGGCTGTTTTTTCCCGTAATCCCTGTATCGGGTCAGAATTTGTCTCCGTTTGCGTGGGAGGAGGAGAAACTTGTGGAATTGGATCTGGTGATGCCGGAGCCGATGCGTCAGCGTTGGGAGGAGAAACTTGCTGAGGTAAAGGAGTTGATTGATTAGCGGCAGCATCCGTGGCGGCAAGAGCAGCCTGCGTCTCCTGAATTTTTACTGCTTCCTGTGCCTGTTGCTGTTGCACGACGGCACTACTCGGAAGTACTTCAATGGGCTTATCCCCATTGTTTGTGGAGTTATCACCATTCGCACCTCCTCCTGTTGTCGGCGTTTGCGGTGCCTGCGGAGTCGAAGCATCAGATGATTGAGATGGGGCAGTTGGATCCATACATCTATATTACACTATTTTAGGAATTTTACAAAAACGCGCAGGTAGAAAGTGACTATCGGGAGAATCGTTTTTTTGGAGAATATTTACGATTTCCGCCTCTTTTTTCATCATTTTGTCGTCTGAGCTGTC
>CAZLSZ010000051.1:0-6014 GCA_964562445.1 uncultured Gammaproteobacteria bacterium | reverse complement strand
GGATAATGTGATCATCACGTTTACGTCCTTTTTTGTCAGACACAGGTGGTACTCGGTACATTTCGGCGGTATCAATAAAGTTCTACCCCTTTTTCTGCAATCGCGAAATTGAGCTGTTCATGCGCATTTTTCTGTCCCCAATTCATCGTTCCTAAACAAATGACAGGAACGGTGAGATCTGAGGAGCCAAGTCTGCGTCTTTGCATCTCAATATAATACAGCAAAAATTTCAAAAACAGCGTAAGCAAGATCGATTATTAAAATATATTGCTATATGCAAAGGTATGATACGCAGACTCCAATACAGAGAGAAACAGGGATGTGATGATACAAGGAGTTTATATCGATTTTAGAATAAGAGAGTAAGGAGGATGATGATAACTAGTGCAGGGAGCATATTGGTGACATGAATCTTTTTTATCTCAAGTAAATTTATGCCAATTCCTACAATTAATAATCCTCCTACTGCAGTTATTTGATTAATTACCGTTTGTGTTAGTATTCCCTGTAGATTACCTGCCAGAAGCGTAATACTTCCCTGATACAGTAATACAATTAATGAAGAAAATAATACACCGATACCGTATGTCGCGGCAAGCGCAATTGCCGCAAATCCGTCAAGGATTGATTTCGTATACAAAATTGTCTTATCACCCGTGATGCCTTCATTGATTGATCCGAGAATTGCCATAGCTCCGATACAAAAAAGAAGTGATGCAGCGACAAAACCTTCTGTGAACTGTTCATTTTTTGATTTTGTCCTTCTTTTAAGAAAATCACCGAGATGTTCTGTCCGTTTTTCAAGTGACAAGATTTCTCCTATGATTGCGCCGATAAGAAGGCTGAAAATAACTGTAATGATATTTTCTACTTTGAGAGCCATTTGTGTCCCGATTAAAAGTGTCGATAATCCGAGACTTTGAAAAACAATTTTTTTTATTTTATCGGGTATTGCATTATGCAAAAGAAGTCCGATGAGACTTCCCGCGATGATAGCAATGGTGTTTATGAGTGTTCCTATTGGCATGTGACCCCAGCGGGAATCAAATTGTATATCGATTCCTTTGATTATACTTCACTAATTATATCAAATCCTTTGAAGCTTCCGGTAATCGCAAGACCAATAAGTTTCCCGTGAACTAAGTTTTTATCTTTAATTTGTTTTGCTGTCTCATTGAGAGTAGCACCTGATCCTACTGCATCATCAATAAGAAGAATATTATTAAACTGTTTCTGCTCTTCTACAATAATTGTATGTTTTGCATTTTCAATACGATCATTGAGTTTTGGTAATGTTTTTTGAGGAATGACTATTTCTGTCTTTATTTTTGTGACAGAAAGAGTATATACAGATAATTTTAGCTCTCTTTCAAGCTCTTTCATAAACTGCACCTCCCGTTTTACTGTTGGGGGAATAAATACAACTCCATCTATATTATATTTTTTAATAATCTTAACAATTTTTGGCCGGATATCTGTTATTAATTGCTTTATTAATTGTTTATTCTGACTTTGTTTAGCATACAATAGCATTTGTCCCAGTTTCGTTTTTCCAAAGCGTTCAATACTATAAAAATCGAGATAAAAAAGTTTATCCAGATAAAATTTATCAAACGTATTGTGCATTTTAGGCATACCATCGATAAGGGAGTTTTTTTTAAATGCATCAAATTTTTTAATAGATTCACGATATTCCTTTGCAGTTTTTATTGGATCTTGGTTCGTTTTTTCACACCAAGTAACAAAGCCTCGCCATCCGTGAAGCGATTCACCAGTTGGGGAGATATAAAGATACCTTTTTTGTATAAGATTTTGTATGTTTTTATCAATTAAACTAGTAGCTGTTATTTGTTTATCTGTAGCAAGTAAATAATATACTTTTGGTGGTCTCCCTATCTTTGTTAGTATACCTTTGTCTATGAGATTTTTTAGTTGCTTCCGGACAGCTCTTGGTGTAATCTCTACAATATAGTCTGACAATTCTTTTCCACTAGCTTGTCGATTCTGTTTTATATATGCGATGATTTTTTCTGATGTAGTCATATCAAAAAGTTCCTAGTTCCTAGTTTAGTAGGAACTTTTATATTCGTCAAGAGTAAAAGATAAAAATACGTAAGCTATACTTACAGGTGACTTTAATATAAATTTTTTATCTCATCTCTTTGGTTTCTTACTGAAATAATTCTGATTTTATTATTTCGCAAAGTGAAATAGATAGCAAGATTTTGCTGGGAAAGATGAGGATTCATATATATAATAGTAATATGAAACAATTTAATTCCTTAACATTTGTTACGAGTAATGATACAAAGGCGCAAAGGATGAGAGAATCTTTTGGATCTCAAATAGTATACAAGCAATTAGATTTACTCGAAATGCAATCTCTTGATGTGAAAGAGGTTATCATTTATAAAGCAAAAGCAGCGTATACGAAAATTCAACAACCGGTTATAGTCGAAGATACATCATTACTATTCTCTGCATGGGGGAATTTACCCGGGCCGTTTATTAAATGGTTTTATCAAATGGGAGATGAACAATTATGTCGACTGCTTGATCCGTATACAGATAGATCCGCGTTGTATGAAGTCGCAATAGGTTTCTATGATGGAGAAACGATGAAAATATTTTCTGAAAGCTCATCGGGTTCAATTGCTTTCCATCCACGAGGGGAAGGTGTGGGATGGAAATTTTTTGTGTATGACGGTACACAAAAGACCATAGCCGAATTGAATGATGAAGAAAGAGAATATTTTCTACAAAACGGAGAGTGATAGCGAGATTACATGATTATTTACTACATATGTAGCAGTGGATATAGTTAGATTATAAAAAACGATTACACCTTATTTAAAAAAGGATTCATAATATCAATATCAAAATTTTTAAAATCTTTCATGTTATCTGTTGCGATAACATAAATATTATTACTGATAGCTGTGGCAGCTAAATACGCATCAAAAACAAGATCCGCTGTTAATTTATACTTTTTTATCATTTCCAAAGCGATGTTATGTGTTTTATAATCAGGAGAAATAATACGACATACTCTTATAATTTCATTTACAGCTGCTAACGCATTATTTGGAGACATAGGGGAAGGAAATTTAGGGTGTGTTAATACGCGCAATGTTTCAAAAATATTTTGATGAGCTACAACTAAATCGTTACTATTTTCTTCTAAAAATTTTTGTGCCAATGTATGTTTCGGAGAAGAAGAATTAATAGCATATATTAAGATATTTGAATCAATAAGCATTATAATAAATTTAGAAGTCAATAATAATCAGCTCTTGTTAAATTATCCAGTGGTTCACCTAAGTTATGCGTTTTGAAGACTATTTTTTTTGCTTCTTTTTTTCCTTCATCTTCCAGATATTTTTCAAGAGCAAGATTAAGTATCTCTTGAAGAGATGTATTGTCATCCAGTGCCTTACGCTCTGCAGATTTTTTTAATTTTTCGTTTAAACGGACTGTTGTTCTAATGAGTTGCATATATCTCATATTAGCATCAATATGTCTTGCTGTCAACCAGGCGATATTTGAAATACTATGTAATTTGGAGATGCGAGCATCCCCTCAGGTGATGTAATTGTATCATTTGCGCGAATTCTTTTGGAGAAAAAGGAATGATGCACCCCGCCACAATGTTTCTGGGGATATGGAGGCGGGGTGATGGACTCGCCCGCGCGGAGGAGGGGTCTGGGGAGGAATCCGCGCGGGCTTCGGCTTTCTTTTTTGGCGAAATTTTTGCGGGCTAACTATTTTAATACTCTATAAATCTCGGCAAGTAAGACATCAAGGTCGTTTGAAAAATCAACTTGATTTGAATTTGGCAAAACTTCTTTTTTCCTAATTTGAGTGTGCAAATGTGCGTCTGATATTTTTCTCGATGAGTTATCTAGATTCTTCATTGATTCTTTAAAACTTTTACTACCATGATTATTTGCAACTTCGGTAAAAGAATTTTTGCCAAAGATTGGAGGAATATGGTCAGCAATAGCTCTAACGAGCATTGCTGTTGATAAAAAGTTTTCAAGCGAAAAAGCAGAATTTAATTCTTCACAAAATCGGATAAGTTTTGTAATATCAAAACCATCATTTTTGATTGTTTTCAGTTCCTTAATTCTACTTTGATTTACAAAATTATAAGCTCCAGATTTTGCGACCTGCTTTTTCGGTTTTATGTTTTTGTAAAGCTCAATCACATATGAACGACGCTCGGCATAAGTACCCATTTTCTTCTTTTTCCAAAAACTATAAAACTCCCACAAATCAGAAAAACCATTCGGATTTTTCTGATTTGTGCTTGAAAAAATATCATCAAGCTCACGAAACAATTTTTTGTATTCGTCGTTTGTGTCCTGAATCTTTGCCTGTCCTGTAGCAACATCAGTCATTATTATTTTGATTTTTTCAATCAGCTCATTCATAAATCTTCAAGAGGATAGACATCAAAAGCAACTTCCTCATAAGGATGAACACTTTTAACCTTTTCTATTACAGAGCTTAAAATCTCTCGTGGTAAAATAACCTCTATTCTTTCTTCTTCTACTGATTCGTATTTTCCTGATTTACCAATACTAGGATTAGAGTTTTCGTTACCACGAAAACGACCTATTCCTCTAGTAGAGAATGAGCAAAAGTTATAATTCCCAATTTTTCCTGCGCCCGCCTCGCCAAGTGCTTGGCGAATAATATCAGAATGAGTTAGTGGGACAAATACAACAAGTTTTACATTTTTTGCATTCATAATTATTTTTGATAAGTTACAATATATGCAATATCTCCAATTTTTTTACTATCAGCCATTACAAGTCCCGATTTTTCACCAAATGAACGAAGTTCATCTAGCGAAAATTGCTCAGATGTATTTGCACCTAAACTTTCATCAAAGACAACTTTAGTTCCCTCAATTTTTTTAATTGGCGCATTTACCATTTTGTAAATTTTCATTCGTTCATTAAAAGCAGTTTCTGCGTAGGAGCTTAAAATAAAGGTTCCTTTATTTTTTAAAATTCTAGCAACTTCAGACAAAGAAATGTCTTTTTTGTTATCTAAATTATAAAATACATTCATCATAATAACCGTATCAAAAACTTCATTTCCAAAGGGTAATTTATCTGCGGAAGCAGAAAACACTTTAATGGTACTGATTTTTTCAAATCTCTTTTTTGCTTCTTCAACTGCTTTTTGATTATTATCTATTCCATAGACATTTTGAGTTTTTTGCAAAATTGATTGTATGTTTCTGCCTTCGCCACAACCAATATCAAGAACAAATGAATCTGGCTCAATATGTGTATTGAGATATTGTTTTTCTGCATCAAATAATTCTTGATATGCAGGAGTTGGGGTCTCAAGGACTTGCTCCCAATAATCAATATTTGTATTTTCCTTTTTAGTTACTTTTTCCATAATTATTTAATCAATTCCTCAATATCAACATTGAGAGCTTTGGCGATTTTGCTCACAACAAAAACCGAAGGTTTTTTGATAACCCCTGTTTCGACCTTTGTTAGTGTTGTGTAGGGAACATCAGCTTTACGAGCAAAATCGTCTTGAGAAAGACCCAATTTTGTCCTCAGTTTCTTTATTTTTTGTCCTAGTGAGTTAGTTTCCATATATTGATAACATAATACTGTTGCTTGTTTTTACTCGCAGTATTATAATAACAAATATGAGAGTATCTTTCAATTTTCTAGCCCGCAAAAATTTCGCCAAAAAAGAAAGCCGAAGCCCGCGCGGATTCCTCCCCAGACCCCTCCTCCGCGCGGGCGAGTCCATCACCCCGCCTCCATATCCCCAGAAACATTGTGGCGGGGTGCATCATTCCTTTTTCTCCAAAAGAATTCGCGCAAATGATACAATTACATCACCAATCGAAACATTTTCGTTTTCTAAACTAAGGAGCGATTTTGCGGAAGCCAAAATCGCGCTATCAAATTTTTCAAAACCCGTTCCGCCTACGGCGGAAGCCGTGAATTCCCAAAGTTCGCCCCAATGGATATGAA
>CAZLSZ010000050.1:0-6094 GCA_964562445.1 uncultured Gammaproteobacteria bacterium | reverse complement strand
GTATATTCGGAAATATAATCCGGAGGGAAAAAGTCTTCCAATTTTTCCTGTTTTGTCCCGTCCACAGGATCAAACGGATAATGCCGCTCGGCAAACGAAGCAGATCCGGCCTCAATCCAACTATCCAATACTTCTGGCACACGTCGGGCTTTTTTGCCGCATTTTTTACAAGGTACTGTAACGGCATCAATTTCAGGACGATGCATTTCTTTTACCTTTTGTCCTGAAGCTTCTTCAAGCTCTTTAATCGAACCTGGGACATACTTCTCGCCACATGCACACTCCCACACAGGTACCGGACTTCCCCAATATCTGTTTCGTGAGATATTCCAATCAGGCGCGTTTTCGATACTTTTAAGAAATCTTCCGTTCTTGAAATGACTCGGAAACCAATTCACCGTTTTATTTGTTTCCTTAAGAAGCGGTTTGAGCTTCTTAATATCGACATACCACGCATTGATCGGCGCGTAATACAGACGTGTGTGACATCGCCAGCATAACGGGACACGATGCAGATAGTCTTCTGATTTATAAATCAGTCCCCGTTCTTCCAGATCTGCCTCAACTGCTTTGTTTGCTTTGAGATAATACATTCCCCCGAATTTCGGCACATCTGATTTGATCGTGCCCTCATCATCGACATGTGTCTCGATATGCACTCCTTGCTCATGCATCACTTTCAAATCTTCTTCCCCATACGCAGCGATGGTAACCACGCCTGTTCCTTCATCCGCGGTCACAAACTCCCCACCGATGATTTCAAAAATTTTCCCTTTGGCATTTTTGGCATAATAATCATAATGCGGTACATATTTTTTACCAATGAGTTCTTTTCCTTTGATATGCTCGACGATTTCGAATTTTTCATCCTTAAGTATTTTTAATGTCGTCTCAGCAAGGATATAATATTCTCCGTTTTGCTTCACTTTTACATACGTAAAGGTAGGATTAATGGCAAGTGCGGGCGTGACAATTTTATTCCAAGGAGTCGTCGACCACGCCAGAATATACGTATCTTTTTCCCCTTGTAGTGGATATTTATACGTTGTCGCAGGATCTTTGAGTTCTTTGTAATTATCTACATCCATAGCGACTTCAAAATTCGAGATAGGGGTTGAACAATGCGGACAATACAAATTTACTTTATAACCTTTATAGATATGTCCCTTATCATACATTTGTTTAAAAATCCACATGACGGATTCCATATACGGGGTATCCCAAGTTTTATACGCATTTTTGAAGTCCACCCACCTGCCGATACGATCGACATACCACTCCCAATCCGAAGATACGACATTGACATATTGTTTGCACTCATCGATAAACTTCTTGATACCCACAATCTCCTCAATGTCTCTTTTGCGAGCAATTTCGAGCTTGTTCTCGACCTTATTTTCAATTGGCAGTCCGTGGCCATCCCAACCCCATACACGTCTGACACGATACCCCTTCATCGTCCAATATCTCCCGAAAACGTCTTTAGGCAGACTTGAAAGAAGCGAGCCATAATGCGGCATACCAGTAACAAATGGAGGGCCGTCAAGGAAAGTCCAGCGTTTATTTTCGGGACGTGTAGTGATAGACTTCTCAAAAATTTTCTTCTTTTTCCAATATTTCGTGGTTTCCGCCTCCATTTGAGAGAAATGTACTTGGGATGAAACAGGCTTTAACATGTATACAATTGTACTTCAAAACTAAATTGAATTCAAGAATCAAGAAATGAAGAATTATTGCGCGCACCAATAACAATTGGTGCTTCCGCCTGTGGATTTACACGAAGTACCAATCGCGCCGGTATTGGTAAATTTGGTATTTGCTTCTTTTTGCTGTGACGCGGACTGCGGCTGGAAACATACTACAGTATCTGAAGAGTTTCCCGTAAGCGGACTTGGGTTGGTGACATATACTTTGTTGAGATTATTTGCATTACTAAAGGATTGTTTGAGTTCTCCTTCAGAAATTAATGCGGTAGTGCACGCAGTTAATTGACTGAGATTAACAGCATTTAAGGTACTACCTCCTGAATAACAATTTCCTCCACCTTCGGCAGCAGGACTCCATGGCATAGCATTATGTGTGCCAAAGTATCTATTGTTTGCGTTTAAATACTCAGCGGCGACATTTTTGAGACTCTGATCCTGTGCTCTTTTCAACTGTTCTACCGGATTGATTGTCGCAAGAAGAGCGGCAGCGAGAATGCCTAAGATCCCGATAACAACTAGCAGCTCGACAAGGGTAAATCCTTTCTGTATCTTATTAAATGAATGAAATATTTGTGATTTCATAACGAAGCAAAATATAGCTCATATTTATTAGAGCATACTGTAAGAAAGAATGTCAAGCAGGAATCTTTTTCTTATCAATATTTTTCGGAAATTGCTCGCGTCCGTACACGTACAATGATATAACCATTATCAAGAATTGCAATATTCCCATAAATTCAGACGCCATGGACGATTCTCCTCCCAAATCATCTGAAGGGATTATCATACCTCCCACCATCATAAGAGAAATAAATAAACCGTTTGCGAGTAATGTAAGCCTCCACCAATTTTTCTGATAATACTTTAATTGCAAGATAATATATAGCCAAAAAATAACCATAGGGACAATCATGAGTAACCCATAAAGTACTTCCGTAGGAGCGGAAGATACCTCGGATGATGCTCTGGGAAAAATACTACTGAGAAAAAAGACCGTACTGATAACCAACGAATATCCCCATAATGCAGTCTGTACCAGTCCCCATTTCGGAATTCCCGAAGAGACAAACATTATTTTTTTACTCTCGGGCATATAAAATTCTCCCTGTGAGAGCCTATACATCGCATAGAGAAGCGGCATATCCGCTACGACAGCGAGCATTAAATTACCAATATCAGTAACCGTGTTGCCGTAAATATATTTATAAAATTGGAGATACACAGCATTGGGATAAAGTGTATAGAGAATTGATAATATATCAAGAATAATGTTTATCCCTAAAAAATACTTCCAAAATTGTCTGTTGCCAATTTTTTTACCATATATATATGCAAATAGCCCCACCAACTCCCCGAAAAAGATTATGTGATGAAAAATGATAGGAAACCATTCTCCGGAAGGAAGAGAAGTAATTGCGGCCAGATCATACAGTGTAAAGAGACAGAGTGCCCAAAAAAATATTTTCCATTTCATATGTATGATTATATTGTCTTAAAAAAATCAGCGAACTGTTTCCTGATATCTCTATTATTGCTTTTTACCAGCCCAGCGATAAAACTCGCGAGCGGAAGCACAACTTGCGTTTTTGTCTGAAAATATTCAAATGATTGGATAGTATTGTATCCTTCTATGGTACTATTGACAAGACGGAGTGCTTCTTCAGGAGAATGATCAACCAATAGTCTACCGAATTGGAAATTTCTGCTTGTGTGACTCGAGCAGGTAAGGATGAGATCTCCAATCATACTTCCTGTCGCGTCCATACATAATTTATAGGTAAGGCTACAAAAATATTGTTGCATTTCTTCAATAGCCAGATTCAATATGGTCACTCTGGTATTTTCTCTATATCCGAGCGCATCAGAAATGCCGCATCCGATAGCATAGACATTTTTCATCGCGGAAGCTATCTCAAGAAGTTCATACCCGTCAGTCAATTTGCATCGGAAAAAATCTGTCTGAAATAATTTTTTTACATGCTCTTTATATGTTGCTTTACTGCCATATCCGATATTAACCATCGTAGGCATGTCCTCCATAATTTCGTTAGAAAAACTCGGTCCCATGAGAGAATAATATTCTATCGTATCCTTAAAAAATTCATTGACAATTTGAAAGGGAAATAAATGTGTCGTGTTCTCTATCCCTTTTGCCATATTGATGATGATTTTTGTAGTATGTGGAAATGTAATAAGCGGGAGTACATCACGAATAGACTGGACAGGCACACACATGACGACAACTTCAGCAGAAATAGTATCCCCTCTTCCCGCGATAACGACATCATGTTTATTTTTTTTGAGAAGATACGCCATTGCCTGACCAAACGAGCCTTTCCCCACTACTACAATCTGCATATACCTATTTTATAGAAGAATGCAGAGGATTTCAAAGGGGAATTAGATGAGTTTGCTCTTTATATTAATTGACAGTAGTAGGGACTGCATAGAATCTAAGCTGCACAACCTTTAAACCACTATTCTCATATTGCCAATAATAATTCTCAAGTCTGCTATCAAAAAGGGGCATACGGTCAGTATTCCCATCGCCATCAATGTCTGCATATACATACAATAGATCTCTGGTGACATTGGAAAAGGTGCTCTTCCCCTTAGTACGTGTAGATACCATGGAATAGACTGAGCAATATAACTGGCCATCCAATGGATCAGTCGCGCATGTTGTTGTTTTGGACGATCCTCCCGGTTTGCCCAATGCTCTCGCCCACACAGAATATGTCGTTGTCCCTGAATTTGTTGGATCAGGATTAGGAAGTTGGAATCTGGCGCTACCGTCTGTGCAATTTGCGTCAAGTACCCCGAAAGTTCCTTGTGCGAGACCGATCTGACATGATCCCTCCAATGGTACAAAAATTCTTCCGCCATTATTCCCAGTCATTGAGACTGATTTTGTTTTTGGGACACCGATAATATTGAGATTAAAATGTGCGCCTGTCGGAAGCTGTTTAGGAGCTGCGGCATTTGATCGGACACTTGTTTGCTGCTGAGCGACATTCACGACACTACCTATACCGACAAGTAACAGTAATAATACTCCCATAGAAATCATACCTGAGTATTTATGATATGCGGATAATTTCTTCTGTAAAGCCATGACCATATTTAGCTTAATTTATACCTAAAGATATTGTCAATAGCTACTTTTCGACAATAGAGCTATTTTATAATTGGGGTTCATTTCTTTTCCCTTCGCAACCGATCTTTCAATGAAAAAATGATTCCCTTGGGTTCGATTTCTTCGGGGTTTGTGTACGTTATTTCCCCTACGCGGGTACGGCTAAAAACCGCCTTCAACTGATCCGTCGTAATTTTTGCTGCACCTGGCTCCAAAAAATGTAAGGCGCGCATCCTACTCACAGTACCCCCTTCTTCTCTATCATCCTGAACTTTCCTCGGCCAAAGATACAACTGCCCCAACAATCCTTTTTCAACATCCGTAAGACCTGGGCGGATAGCTACCTCCGTATGAAACTTTCCTTTTGTAAAAGTGATACGTGCTGATGGTGTCGGTGATTCAACAGATGTCATAAGAAAAAAATTCTACTACATCTTCACTCGCATGTAAAGCAAATACATAAATTTAATTAAAATACAACTGTCATGCTGAACTTGTTTCAGCATCTCTAAGTCGCTAATGAGATAGAGTTCTGTAATAGACTCAGACGCATGAGCAAGAAGGACAATAAAGAATCAGTATGAAACATATATAATGTTTTTACTTACCAAATGGCGTACTACCGGCTCCATCCAGAATCTTTGGTTTCGCGTCGAAGATGACGACACCACGACGCATATCTCTCAGTGCGTCGGCTATCTCATGACCTCTCGCAATGACCCGAGAAGGAGGAACGACTTCATTCATTGTTTGAAATTGGGTGCACGCGTTCTTTCCGGGAATATCTTCTGTGTATGAAACGCCGCCCAATAATCCTCTCTTCTGCAAAAATGTTTTCTCTTGATCTGTCAGCGGAGGCTGGACTGCAATATAGCGGAAGCCATCAGTGGCACCTATACTTACTTCTGTTTTTGGTGATTTTTCCCTCGCCATATTAGAGGGAAATTATAACGCAAAGATAATAGGAAAACAATATATGTTATGAGGGGCGTAACACAGAATGGAGGATGGTAATAAACGCGGAGATGGTGAAGCAGGCGAGAAAAATAATAACCAATGCGCGCATCATCTGATGGCTAGTGGGGAGTTTCTTCTTACGCATATATTATATGATAAGCAATCAAAATAAAATGTCAACAAAGAATACATGTATCTATTCCATAAAGACACGTTTTTTGTCATCAGGAAATTATTATGGTCATTCTGGCTTGTCCAGAATCAGATTCTGGAGCCTGCCTGCCGGCAGGCAGGT
>CAZLSZ010000049.1:0-6282 GCA_964562445.1 uncultured Gammaproteobacteria bacterium | reverse complement strand
ATTGACAACTTTTCACGGAAGAGTCAAAATAGAAAAGGTAGTCCGAAGTAGGAAAAAGTAGTCCTACAGAATGACAGGAGAGTTGTAATTGCAGTATGTTATTGGGGCAGTACGAAGGAAAAATAGGAGAGAAACATCAGGCGGGATTACCGAAAAAATTTCGTGAGGTTTTGGGGGATACGATTATCGTTACCAAAGGATTTGAGCATTGTCTGTTTATCGTATCACTCGCGGAGTGGGAAACATTATTGGAAGGAACTGAAGGAAAGCCGTTTACGAGTAAAGCTACTCGTGAGTTGCAGCGTTTTCTTCTCGGAAACGCGACACAGGTGGAGTTGGACACGAAAGGACGATTTGTCATACCGGAGTATTTACGTGCGTTCGCAGGATTGAAAGAAGAAATCGTTTTTGCCGGAATTAATCGATATGTGGAAGTGTGGGATAAAGGGCAGTGGGATGATCACCAGAAGGAATTGAGTAAAAAGATTGAAAGTATCGCCGAGATGATAGACTCGGTAAATGAAGGATAGTTTTATTGCATAAAAATGAGAGAAAACAGTACCGTAGGGTGGTATACTGTTATTCCTAAAAATGTTCTTAGGGAAAGATGAGAAATTAGGCAGGATGGAAAAATATCATATAAGTGTTTTATTACACGAAGCAATAGATGCGCTGAACGTGCGTGCCGGCGGGAGATATATCGACGGGACGCTCGGAGGTGGCGGACATACCGAGCTTATTTTAGCAAAGGGTGGTATTGTTTTGGGCATAGATCAGGATCAGGACGCATTGGATTATGTGCGGACGACATTGGGAAGTGAAAAAGGATTGCGAAGTGTAAAGGGAAATTTCAGAAATATTGACGCGATAGCCGAGGCAGAAGGATTCACCAACGTTGCCGGAATCTTTCTGGATATCGGCATATCAAGTCATCATGTAGACAGCGCTGAAAGAGGGTTCAGTTTTCAGGCAGACGGCCCGCTGGATATGCGCATGGATAAAGAGTTGGAGATAAAGGCAGGAGATCTCGTAAATATTTTAACGAAAGGAGAACTCTATGATTTATTTACTAAGCTGGGTGAGGAAAGATTTTCGCGAGCCATTGTGGCTGGTATTGTGGGCGCGCGTAAGATAAAAAAGATAGAAACGACGGGAGAATTGGCTGAGATTATCAGAAAAGCTGTGCCGTTTGCAAAAAAAGGCATGCATCCTGCGACCAAAGTGTTTCAGGCATTGCGGATCGCCGTAAATGACGAATTGCATAGTTTGCAGGAATCACTGCCTAGAGCGGTGTCATTACTCGCGCCGGGTGGATGCCTTGCTGTTATCTCGTTCCATTCTCTGGAAGATAGAATCGTCAAGCATTCGTTTCGGGAGTTTGAGGAAAAAGGATGGGGAGAAATAATGACAAAAAAACCGATCATACCAAGTGAAAAAGAAATAGAAGAAAACGCGCGCGCTAGAAGCGCAAAATTACGAGTTTTTAAAAAATTATGAAAAAACCATATGCATTATTAATATTTTTATTTATACTTGTCGTTATCCTTTCTGTGGTGCGAATTTCTCTTGTAAATCGTATTTCTACAACCGGCACTGATTTGGTGGCAATAGATGTAAAAACCAAAGAGCTGAAAAAAGAAAATAAATTATTAAAAGAAAAATATTTAGAAGCAGCCTCCTACACAACTATTATGAAAAAAGCATCAACTATGGGGTTTGTTCCTTCCAAAGAACACCTCAATATGGCAGCCCCTCTTCCGCTTGCTATTCGCTAAGAAATCCATACGAGCACAAAACATGATACTATTATATATATGAGCTGGCGTTATCGATTTACGTTGTTGGTGTTTTTGTTATTATTTTCATTAATTATTAGCAGGTTATTTTATTGGCAGGTAGTTCGCGCCCAAGAGCTTTCTGCAAGAGGACAGGCACAATATGATATGCAGGTCATGATGACTGCGCAGAGAGGAGAGATACGGACATCAGACGGATTCGCGATTGCCGCCAATAAATTGGCGTACCTTGTTTACGCAAATCCGAAAGAAGTAAAAGATAAAGAAAAAGAAGCCGATGCATTAGAAAAGCTATTGGATATAAAAAGCGCTACCATTAGCGCGCTTCTTTCGAAAGATAAATTTTGGGTGCCGCTTAAATCTCATATACCCAATGATTTGAAGGAAAAAATTGAGGCGAAAAAAATTCCCGGCATAGGTTTTCAAGAACAGTCACTCCGGTTGTATCCTGAGGCATCAACTGCAGCAAAAATAATAGGATTCGTAGGGAAAGACGATCAGGGAGCAGATAAAGGGTATTTCGGACTTGAAGGATATTATGATTTACAACTTCGCGGAAAAGATGGCGTAGCAATTATCACCAAGGATGCGAGAGGAAAGCCAATTCTCGCGAACATGAATGATAAGAATGTGAAAGTAGATGGAAGGAATTTACAATTACATATCGATCGTAGTATCCAATTTATGCTTGATGAGGAATTAAAAAAAGGAATTGCTCAGTACGGAGCAGCGGGCGGTATGGCAGCTATTATTGATCCGAAAACAGGTGGTGTACTCGCGATGTCTGCTTTTCCGACCTATGATCCTCGGGAGTATCAGAAATTTTCGGATAAAGAATATTCCAATCAGGTAATCAGTTATGCGTACGAGCCCGGATCGACATTTAAACCACTTATTATGGCATCAGCGCTTGATGCAGGATTGGTAAAGCCTGACACTGTATGTAGTATTTGCGGCGGACCGGTAAGGATAGGAGAATATGAAATTAAGACTTGGAATGAAAAATACAATCCCAACGCGACCATGACGGATGTTATCGTGCATTCTGATAATACCGGCATGGTATTTACCGGACGGATGCTGGGGCTTAACAGGATGCTGAAATATATGGATGCGTTTGGTGTCGGTTCTCCGACTGGAATTGATTTACAGGGAGAAGTATATCCGAGTCTGCGTGATAGGGATAGCTGGTATGAAATTGATCAGGCCACTGCGACATTCGGTCAGGGGCTTATGGTGACGCCTATGCAGCTTCTGACAGCATTTACTGCGATAGCAAATGACGGGAAGCGTATGGAGCCGCATATCGTAGATAGTATCCAAACTCCTGATGGTACTATCATTACGATTCCGCCAAAAGTTTTGAGTAAACCCGTATCTCCGCAGACGACAAAAGTTATTACGGAAATGATGGTGAAAGCAGTCGATCTCGGGGAAGCAAAATTTGCAAAACCCAACGGATATAGGATTGCCGGAAAGACCGGGACAGCACAGATCCCCGTCGCGGGGCATTATGATCCGAAAAATACGATTGCTTCATTTATCGGTTTTGCACCCGCTGATGATCCGAAATTTGTGATGCTGGTGGTTGTAGATCGTCCCAAAAGTTCGATATATGGTGCAGAAACTGCGGCACCCATTTTCTTCCGTGTCGCAAAGAATATTCTGACGTATTACAATATCCCGCCGACAGAACCCGTGACAGAGGAGAAGTAATTATAATATTTTTGCGCCGGGGAGGACTTTGCCTTTTGGTTTGAGGGGCTGAGGTCTCTTTCCGTCTGCTGCCAAAATCATTCCTTCAGAAAATTCCCCCATCATTTTGCGGGGTGCGAGGTTGACGACAAAGGTAAATTGCTTACCTATAAGATCTGTAGGTTTGTACCATGCTTTTATGCCAGAAAGAATGTTTCGTTTGCCGAGTTCTCCAAAGTCGACAGTCAGGCGAAGTAATTTATCCGATCCTTCTTTTTCTTCGCAGTTTTCAATCAGTCCTACACGGATATCGAGTTTTGCGAAATCATCATAGCTTATTTCCGGTTTCATAAGAAGCATTATAGCAGATCAGAATAGTATCTAACACCCAGTGTTAGGAGGAGTTTCTCCGGTATAGATGGGAATCTCATAACCAGGAGTTACTTGACCTCGTCCTCGAATGCCTCGGATCATACTCCTTTCCTTATGATCTTCGCAATTTTGTCTTATCCGTTGTGTTAACTTATATAATGTATCTTTTGTTACACCTATAGCTCTACTCAAATCCTCTCCTGAAGTTATTTTCCCTTGTCTTTCAACCAATGCCATTACTAAAGCTTTTTCTTTTGGAGATAATTTTGTAGTTTCACCGTCGGGGAATTGCAATATCCCTGAATGTCTATTTATGGAATATATCTTTTCTCCAGAACCAAAATCTATGAGCGGATTTGTCCTTTGCGTTTCAGGAAAAACAGTACAGGGTTGATCAGCCTGAATACATATCCCTTCAGTTAATGAGGGGCAATTTTCTTTTCTTGTACCATCGTTATATACCGTTAATGAAACATTATAAGGTGGAGAAAATATTCCCTCCGGTCCTTTACATTTTCCTGACATACGAGTAATTGGTGATGGTTCTCTCTCTACTCTCATAAATGGTGATGATATCAGTTCGTGGAATAAAAGTAAATAACTACTTTAGATATATATAGTTGTGTATACTTGTATGCGTTTTATGAAGTGTTAATGGCGGGAGTTCTATAATAGTCGGATAAAGCGGATTCCAGAGAAAGATGCGGTTGGGTTTGAGAGATTTTTTGAGTTTTACTACACGGTTATTCTTATCCAAAATAATGATATCTATCGGATACCTCATTCCGAATGTATGGATACCGAAGCGGGTTCTCAATATCATAGCTCGCGGTTTATCATACGTGAGGAGGCCGAGATGTTTTTTTATAAATGAATCGGCAATAATTACATCCTGCGCGATAATTGTGTCGGTTGTTTTGTTTATGAGTTCCATTTCTTTGATCATAGCAGATGGAGTGGGAAAGATTATTATAGTTTTTAGTTTTCAGTTATTTGAGATTGCCACGCTGAGCTGAGCTCGGCTCGCAATGACAGAGGGTGAGATTGCTTCGCTGCGCTCGCAATGACAAGGAAATTTGCTATACTGGGTAGATGACGGGAAGGACGCATGATTTGGCAGCATTTACTGCTTTGAGTGGTATCATTGTTTCACAGCCGCTTCCGCATATTACTCTCGCTACAGGGCTTGTTGCATTGACTGCGTGTATGATAGGAGGGATCGCGCCCGATGTCGATCAGCCGACTGCACCTTTTTGGCGCAATATCCCTGCGACAAATTTTTTGGGGAAATTTTTCGGCAGAATTCTCGGGGGACATCGATTTGTTTCTCACTCAATACTAGGCATATGGCTCTTCGGGAAGGGATTTGCAATTGTATTGGATGTGCTGACGCCGAGCTTTCCTTATCTCAATATGGATATCATTTGGTGGGCGTTTATGATCGGATTTGTATCGCATCTGATTATGGATACCTTTACACAGGAAGGAGTTCCGTGGCTATTGCCGCTTCCTTACAAATTTGGTATTCCCCCAATTCGTAGGATGCGTTTGCCGACCGGAGGTTGGATGGAAAAATTTTTGGTTTTCCCGGGGTTGATACTCGTTAACGCGTTGATTTACTACGAAAATTACGACAAGATTCGCGCTCTTCTGCATAACTATTTGAAGTAATAGTTGGGTACGCTATAATAAATCAATATGTGGAGAAAAATAAAAAATATTTATCATTTTAACCAAGCTGTTGTCGCAAATACCATTTATATGTTTCCATCGCGGGGCATGACAGTTATCGGTGTGACGGGAACGGACGGTAAGACGACGACATCAAACCTTATCTATCATATTTTGCTTTCGGCAGGTTATAAAGCAGCGGTTATATCGACATTGGGTGCCAAGATAAATGGGAGAGAAAATGATATCGGATTGCATGTGACGACACCGGGGAGATTTGCTATTCAAGCATATCTCAAGCAGGCGAGAAAAGAAGGAGTAAAATATGTCGTCTTGGAAGTGACATCACACGCTCTTGATCAGTATCGTGTGGCAGGTATTCATTTTGATGTGGGAGTACTGACCAATGTCACCCGTGAGCATCTGGATTATCATAAAACGTACGAAAAATACGTCACCACCAAATCAAAATTGTTGAAGCATGCGGCAATTGCTGTCGTCAATAAAGATGATCATTCTTATATGCAGGTTCGCAAAATTGAATTAAAAAATAAAGAAAATATCCTCACCTATGGTATGAAAAAAGATGCTGACTTCAATCCGCATGTTTTTCCGTTTGAGACGAAACTGATCGGTCAGTTTAATAAATATAATTGTCTCGCTGCCATTGCTGCTTTGCAGCCTTTGCATATCCCAAGTGACGTTATCAGAAAAGGAATAGCGTCATTTAGAGCTCCGAGGGGGCGGC
>CAZLSZ010000048.1:1180-6367 GCA_964562445.1 uncultured Gammaproteobacteria bacterium | reverse complement strand
GGAGAATATTTACGATTTCCGCCTCTTTTTTCATCATTTTGTCGTCTGAGCTGTCTGGACAACGGATGATCCGAACGATCATTTCGTCTGTTATCAAAATTCCCCCTATTATCATTTCGCTGCGGTCTATCAAAAGATCTTTGACCACGATCGTCACGCTGCTCTCCCTGTGATCTCTCAAACGGAGGCTGCTCATCATCAGCTCCTCCATCATTATCCAAAATCATCGTAAGATTAATTCGTCCTTGCTGATCACGCTCTTCAATCTTAACAGTTACCTTATCCCCGATTGCGACAACCTCTTCGGGATCTTTGACAAACCCTCTTTTCATCTTACTGACATGGACCATACCTTCACGTCCGGGGAGGTATTCTACAAATGCTCCGAATGGTAAAATCCTCTTCACTTCTCCTTCGAAAATTTCGCCCGGATGCACTTCGCGTGTCATACCGCTAATCCAATCAATTGCCTGCTGGACACCTTCTTCAGACACACCAGAAACTGTGACAGAACCATCATCTTCGATATCAACATCAGCACCGGTTGTCGCGATAATGTTTTTGATATTTTTTCCTCCCGGTCCGATAACTTCACCTATTTTTTCTGTGGGAATATGAAGAACAAAAATCTTGGGAGCATATTCGGAAACCTGTTCACGTGCCTGCGGAATTGCACTCAACATCTTCTCTAAGATATGCATTCGAGCAGTTCTGGCGCGGGCAAATATCTCGACAATTTGAGCATCCGTCAAACCGTCAATCTTTACATCAAGCTGGATCGCAGTAACACCTGTCTCAGTACCGGCAACTTTGAAATCCATATCGCCTGAGAAATCTTCAAGCCCTATAATATCAGTCAACAGCACATATTTGTCACCTTCGGACATCATACCGATAGAAATTCCTGCTACAGGAGCTTTAATCGGTACACCCGCATCCATCAATGCCAGTGTCGAACCGCATGTGGACGCCATAGAACTTGATCCATTTTGCGAAAGTACTTCTGATACCACACGGATTGTATACGGAAAATCTGCCTGATCCGGAATAACAGCTTGCAGTGCGCGCTCAGCAAGGGCCCCGTGACCTATTTCACGTCTTGAAACAAACCCCATACGTCCAGCCTGCCCATATGAGTATGGCAAACCTGAATAATGATGAATATATCGTTTCTTTTCTTCACCGTCTGCGGATTCAATTAATAATTCAAGTCTCGGAGAACCCAATGTCGCGATACTAAGCGCCTGAGTAATCCCTCGTGAAAAAAGCGCTGAACCATGCGTTCTGGGAAGCACACCCACACGAGCATTGATTTCGCGAAGTTCATCCATAGCGCGTCCGTCAGCTCGCTTATTCTTCTGGACGACATTTGAGCGGATAATCTTGAACATCACCTGTTCGAGTGCCTTGGAAAGCATTTTTTTATCAATTTCTGTTTCCGGATCTTTTACAAGCAGTTCATTGTATATTTTCTCAACTAATTCTCCTGCTTCATTCCCTCCGCCTTCTTTACCTACACGTATTGCAATTAAATCAGTTACTTCACTTTTGTAGGTTTTCTCAAATATATGCACTGCTTCGGCTAAATTTGCGTCTTCGGGTACAGGAAGTTTTTCCTGACCGGCTTTTTTCACCAATTCTTCAATTCCTTTGATGACGTTTCGGGTTTCGGTATGAGCGTGTTCAATAGCACTCTGAATAATATCTTCGGGGACCTGCAGCGCTCCTGCTTCTATCATGACAGTCTTCTGTTCGCTTTGGGAAACAACAATATCCAAAACAGAAAGCTCAGCTTCAGTAGTAGTAGGATTTACCAATAAACCGCCTTCTTCTTCTCCATCTTCATTGATATATCCCATGCGTACTGCCGCAATCGGACCTTTCCATGGGATATTGGACATAGCCAATGCTGCAGACACTGCATTTAATGCGACAATATCAGGTTCGTTTTCCGCATCTACTGATAGAACCGTCACAATCACCTGTACTTCTCTTTTGAAACTCTTCGGGAAGAGCGGTCGTATAGAACGGTCGATAAGTCTTCCTGCCAATACAGCTTCGTCTGAAGGCTTACCTTCACGCTTAACCCATCTGCTTCCTTTAATCTTTCCGCCTGCGTACAGTCTCTCGACATATTCGACCGAAAGAGGGAAATAATCAATATCAGATCGTTCACTACCGCAAACCACGGTCACCAAAACGACAGTATCGCCTAAGCGAGCCAAAACAGCTGCTGTTGCTTGAGGTGCGAGTTCGCCTGTCTCAAACGTTAATGTCTTACCTGCAAATGCTACAGGTACTGAGGTTATTTTCATGTTTTTCAATTATATTCCTTTCAAAATGCGGCTACAATATATCAATCTATGCTTCATCATTGAAGTCACTTCTTGGTAGCTTAGTCTTTTAATCCGATTTTTTTCAATATCTCTGCGACTCTTTTTTCATCAACTTTTTTGAGGAAGTTAATAAGTCGTCTTCTTTTGGCAATCATGGACAAGAGTCCTCTTCTACTATGCACATCATGCGCATGTGCTTTTAAATGTTCTGCTAATCGCTGAATACGTGTAGAAAGTAATGCAATCTGTACTTCAGGACTTCCTGTGTCACCTTTTGCCTGTTGAAATTCATTTATAATTTCCTGTTTCTGCGTTGTTGATAATGGCATATGACGTATTATAGCAGTTTATGAGCCGAACAACAAGAGGAAGCCTCGTTCTTATATTTAAACATCTGTTGAACCTTTGTAGACCTTAGGTGTAAGCCAATCGAGTGGCGGGGTATCCTGTCCGTTATCTTGCGGCTGTTCTGCCGGCGCTTCAACAGCATTCTGTTGTTGCTGTTGTGGTTTTTCTTCCTGCTTCTGTTCAGGTGCGTGTTGCGGTTCCTGTGTCTGCTGTTGTGACGGCTCGAAGCGCTCCCGTGTCTGTGGCTGTGAACCCGGCATTCTACGCGCTCCATTCTTCATAAGATATGCTGAAACTTCAAATGCCAAGGTTGATGTTTTGGGATCCTGGAAATTCTTTGTCGCAGACATGATACCGCTTAACAAATTCTGCGCGACATCTTGTTCAAGCGTAAATCCGAGTGTTAATACGATATCTGCCATGTGTTCACTGAGGGATGATGCCTGACGGGAAACAAGAACGATATCGCCAAATCCCTGATTTGTCGGCGAATTATCAATATTAATAACTTGTACATTTGAAAGATTTTGCTGATCAATAACAGTACCTATTTCAGAAAGACTTTCAGCGCCTACAGTTATAAGCAGATCTACACTTCCACTCCCACGGGTGTATTGTACATCTCTTTCATTAAAGGATAAGCCTTGTTCTGTCGCTTTCACGATAATATTGAGATGATTATTCTCAAGAGTGTATGATACTTTTTCAATTTCTCCCTCCTGATACGGGAATGATACTACTAAATCACCAGCACTGCCGCCTAACTGCTTTTGTACTTTATCAATGCCTACCAATGAAGAAATCTCCACTATAGGATCGTTCTGACTTGCAATACTTACATTCTTGTTCGCATTTTTTAGAAGTATATATAATGAGAGAGCTGCTCCCATTTCATCAATTGAAGGCTGAGCTCCGACCGCAATACCGATAGTGGAACTTTTTGCAATCGCGTCTTTTAATTTTTGTAGTATATCTCTATCCATAATATTTAGTTCTTTTCTGCCTCGCAGAACTAACTATGGGATAGTATCATATCTCCTACCTGTATGTCAAGTGCCCCATTTAATACCAATCCTGCTTCACTTCCTTTTTCCACTTTAGAAGTAGGATTTTTGCCTATTCTGAGAGAATGAATCGTTGTTTCGCCGATAACAGTCTCACCGCGCATTATACGCAGCCGATCGCCTCGGGCAATCCTACCTTCTTGGACAGAGATACCGAAGGCAAATGTCTTCTCAAACGGAAATTTCTGCAGTATTTTGGCAATACCATATGTCTGCTCCATCTGTGACTGCAACTTACCTTCAAGCGCGTCAGATACCTCATCCAACAGCTCATATATGATTTCATAATTACGGAGGAGTACCTTTTCGGTATACGCAAAATTAATGATATCAGGGCGTAATTTGGTGTTAAAACTCAACACAATACCTCCTGTGGACTTTGCCATGAGAATATCAGCCTCGGTAACTTCACCTGATTTTTGCTGCACGATACGGATACCTTCCGGCAAAGCATTATCAATAGCCTCAAGTGAACCCCGTGAATCCGCTACCAACACGACCGAAATACCTTTATGCTCCTCTGTACGCTGGTAGACCAGCTCTTTTTTGAGTGCTTTTGCCTCTTCTTCAGGCTTAAGTGCTTCAGCCTGTGATTTATCCGTGATAATACTGCCGACATTGGGGACAGTGATAAATCCGAGTATTTCGACAGCATCTCCGACAGTAGCAGTCTGTACCGGTTTTCCTAAGGTATTGAGTAGTGTTCTGATCTTAAAAATCTGTCCTTCCACTTGTACTTCTTCTCGGACTGCCATTTTGCCGTTTTTTATGACTACCGTCGCTTTTGCGCCTGCACGATTATCCAGCTTTGATTCGATCACAATCGCGGAAAGAGGCGCACCACTTGAAATTTGCTGTGCGTAATCTTCGGGTTTGTGCATATCAAAAAGGAGAATAATCAGATCCAGCAGTTCTTTGATATTATGATTTGTTTTTGCCGAGACCTCGATACACGGGACATCACCACCGTATCCTTCGAGCTCAATACCTTCCTGCAAAAGCTCCTGTTTTACTTTTTCGGGGTTCTTCGTGGGTAAATCAACTTTGGTTAAAACGACAATAAACTGTGTATTCGCATCCTGCAGTGCCTTAATACTTTCGCGAGTCTGCGGCTTTACACCATCTGCTGCCGAAACCACAAGAAGACTCAAATCGGCTGCCTGTACGCCTCTGCCCCGCATTTTGGTAAATGCTTCATGCCCGGGAGTATCAATAAAGGTAATCCATCGGGGGCTACCTTCGTGAATGATTTCAATTGCTGAAGCACCAATTTTCTGCGTAATACCGCCTTTTTCACGCTCAGCGATCGAACTTTTACGAATCGCGTCCAACAGTGTCGTTTTTCCATGATCGACATGTCCAAGCACCGCGACCATCGGCGGGAATATCATATTTTCATTATTTTTTTGCATTGTATCTTTTGCCATACATGTATTTGT
>CAZLSZ010000048.1:0-1170 GCA_964562445.1 uncultured Gammaproteobacteria bacterium | reverse complement strand
ATCGACATGACCGAGTACCGCGACAACCGGCGGGAATATCATATTTTCATTATTTTGTGCTTTATCTTTTGCCATATATAGTATTTGTGAGGAAAAGTACATATCAGAGGCTGACTGATGAAGTGTTGGCTTTATTTATGCTGTACAAAATTCGTTTCGACACATAATAATCACGCTTCTCATACTATTTTTCCTCAGCTTCTTCATCAACGGCATCCTGTGCCAAAGAAGCTTCTTTATTTCCTTCAATTTCAATTCGGTATTTCGTCAATTTATATGCGAGTCGGACATTCTGTCCATCTTTTCCAATTGCAAGCGATAATTCATCCTGCGGGACATAGACTCGAGCGATTTTTTCTGCTTCATCAATTTCCACGCGTACGTCTTTGGCAGGAGAGAGAGACTGGGCGATATATGCTTTGGTATCTTCTGACCACTGGATAATATCAATTTTTTCCTGTCCGCCCAATTCCTGAATAATAGCCTGTACGCGAACTCCTTTTTGGCCGACGCAAGAACCGACGGGATCAATACCTGATTGTGTGGAGTATACAGCAATCTTTGCTCTGTTCCCAGGCTCACGAACAACTGCTTTGAGTTCCACACTCCCCTGCGCGACTTCAGGTACTTCCCTCTTAAATAAGCCTTCAATCAAGCCATTGTGGGCACGGGAAACAATGATTTCTTCGCCTTTCGGTCCTTGACGAATTTCTGAGAGATAGAACACCAATCGCTGATTGAGATGATATTTTTCATTGGAAACTTGCTCTGACACAGGCATAATAGCCTCAGCTTTTCCGATATCCACGATGATATTTGAACCTGCAAAGCGAAGCACCATACCATTGACGATAGTACCAATCTTATCCCGATAATCGGTAAAGATAGCTTCCTTTTCTTTCTCCCGAATTTTCTGGAGGATTACCTGTTTTGCGGTTTGAGCTGCGATTCTGCCAAATCCCGGAGGTGTGACATCCTTACCGTTTTCGAGGATTTTTGCTTCCCCTGTGTTCGGATCAAGAACAGCGCTATATTCTTCGACATCAACTCCCGGATGATCCTTGCGGTATGCTGCGAGGATAGCATTTTGAACTGTTTCAAGCACGACATCAACATCCACCCCTCGTTCAGAGGCTACTTGATTGAGTGCTAATGCGAATTCACTTCGTT
>CAZLSZ010000047.1:0-7438 GCA_964562445.1 uncultured Gammaproteobacteria bacterium | reverse complement strand
CTGGACGTCACTGTACCACCCATCAAAACGGGTGTGGATATGCAGATTGAGGAGGATTTAATAGAAGAGATAGCCCGCGTGTATGGCTATCACAATATCCCCAATACACTTCCTGCAATTACGAAATCAACGCCATTCCATCTCGCGGATGATGATTTCTATTGGGAAGATCGTATCAAAGATATGATGAAGATGTGGGGATTTACGGAAGTATACACATACCCAATGGTTTCCAAATCATTATACGAAGGGAATCATGATGAAGCTGTGACGATCCATAATCCGCTAACGGAAGAATTTGTCTATATGCGCCAAAGCCTCCTGCCGAGTATTCTCCGTGTTGTCAAAGAAAATCAAGATCATGAACACATCAAACTTTTTGAAATCGCCAATGTATACGAAAAAGTCGGAAAACAGCTTCCCAAACAATCATTGCAATTCGCCGGAGTAATCGCGGGACAGAAAGTATCATTCTTTATGATGAAAGGTGTCATAGAACAATTACTCACTGATCTTGGAATAAGTGATGTCTCTTGGAAGCACCTTGAAGATAATCGTTCGGGAGCACGTGTACATCTCGGAAAGAAAGAATTGGGAAATATTGAAATGATGTCTGACAAATTGGTGAGTTTCGCGCTTGATTTCGAACTTCTCAAGGCAAGCGCGAAACTCACCAAAGTATACAAACCCGTAAGCATTTACCCACCCATTGTCGAAGACCTCGCAATCATCGCGCCGAGAGAAGTGCTGACAGGCGACCTGATGCAGGCAATTGCGACGCAGAGTCCACTCATTGTGAGTATTTCACTGCTTGATAAATATCAGGATACACGGACATTCCACATCGTATACCAAAGTGATAAAAAGAACCTCACGGATGAAGAAGTAGGGGAGATACGCGTAAAAATTCTTAAGACACTTCATAATAAATATGGAGCCACATTAAAAAACTAAATCGATATACTTAATAAGAAACCAATACAAACGTATTTTCTACTCATAATGTGTATGCTTATTCATACGAATGGCTGCAGTACATCATTATTATTCATTAAATCCTTACCCTTCTACACTTTCACCAAACCCCCTTCACGCTATCTGTATGGATACATTTTTACCCGAACAACATGCCGTAAATGTACTTGATTCACTTTCACCACAAAAAAGGTATAAATATAGAGAATTACAACGTAAAATCAGACAAACGAACCAGCCGCTCCTCAAAATAACAAAAAGATAGTTATAGAGAACACTGATTCTGGTTTTTTTATACGCGTGGCTTTGCTATAATACCTTCATGAATTCATTTGAGAATGATCGACCTATACGCCCTGATAACAGAGACGCACTTACCCCAGAAGAATTCGGTTCTTTATACGCAAGAAAGCTAAAACGTGAGCTACAACAAGGAGGGAGAGAATTACCTGAAAATATGCGATATCTCGCTCTTGGCGTAGGTCAGGCACAGCCTGAATTAGCATTTGCTGAAGCATTGGAGATTCCTATGGAAAACATCACACTTGTTGATAAACAATTCTCACCTGATGCAGTCCAGCGATTGACCGAAAAAAGCTTTACCGGAACAAAACTCGAACAGGATATGTTTGAAGCATTAGAGAAGCCTATAGAGGATAAATATGGCATAGTAACATTGTTTGGAGCAGAATATGCAATTGAGGAAAGAGATGCAATCGAACGATTAACCAGCGGCCTCGCGACAAAAATGTCACCAAATGGCATAGTCATGATAATACCATATGCACCGATAGAGAATGCGTCAGATATCTGGAGGGCACATCATTTCGGACAAATCAATACTCCAAAAGAAAAAGATCGCTGGATTGGAATGATATATCAACCAAATAAATAATTATTTTCTATTTCCCACTACCAAACCGCTCAGAGCATACAAAATAGTTGTAACCGTAAGAGTAAACGGGATAGCGATACTATAATATTGGTTGGCGATTCGAAAATTTTCACCATTTTGCTCAGGAAGATTAAGAGTAATAAAAATGGGATTTAATCCGAAAAACTCCACACCATATCGGATAAGTAAAAAGATTGTCAACAACCCAAAGAGCGTAAAGAACACCTTTTGGGAAGTATAATGGACAAATCTTCTGAGAAAGAAATAACTGACAAACGCAAGGCAAAAAGAACAAACAAGAGACGGAACGATAAAAGAAGAAACATACCCTGAGGCACTATAATCCAATTTATTTATATATAAATTAATCCATGAAATGATAAGGATACTGGGAATTACCAATAATATGCCCGTATAAAAAACATATTTGGGAAATGAGGGATACATATTTCTATAGTAGAAACAAAAAAATAGTTAGTCAATCTATCAGTTATCTTTCTTTTCCTGATCCTCTACATGCGCTGTCGTGGGAGTTGGCGGCAAAGGCGTCGCTGTCGGATTATTATTGGAACTGCCTCCGATATCACTCGGCGGATGATATTTCTCGTCATCTTTATAATTTGCTTCGATCCACGCATCAATCGCTTTTTGCCAACGATTTTCTCCTCCACCTGCCGTCGGATCTTCTTCCCGAAGCACGATATACTGCTTCCCGTCTTTCTCTTTATAGATACCGGATTGTGCCGTCGGCTCTGTACCTTTGATAAAATACTCTGACCGTGTCGGCTGACCGGCATGAGGAAGGCCGCCAGCAAAGCTATCTACTTCAACAGCCACAATCTTATCCGGCTTGTAAGGCTGCTCATCATCCGTATCTTTGAGAACAAAGCTCATAATATCATGCCAAATCGGACTCGCGCCTGTCACCCCTGAAGCAATTGCCTGATTCATAGGCGAATTATCATTGTTTCCTACCCATACCCCTACGACATACGAGGGAGTATAGCCGATTGTCCAGTTGTCTCGTTTTTCATCAGTTGTACCTGTTTTGACTGAAACTGTTTTACCGGGAATAACTAATTCTGACCTCGCGCCAAATGCGGATATACGGGCATTATTATCAAGTAAGATGTGTGAGATGAGAAATGCGACTTCGGGAGATAACACTTTTTCCCCATCAGTATCTTTTTTCTCAAATAGTACCTTTCCTTTATTATCGGTCACTTTGAGAATCGTTATCGGATCTTTACGCACACCTTTATTGGCAAAAACACCGTATGCAGTCACTTCATCAAGTAAAGAAGTTTCGCGGCCTCCTAGTACCAATGAGAGCCCTACACGCGCTTTATTTTCTGCTGTCGGCTCCCAACTTTTAATGCCCATATCATATCCGAGCTGCATGACAGGGGTGAGTCCTGTTTTGGCGAGAATTTTAACAGCCGGAACATTGAGTGAGTTTCCGAGCGCGAAGCGCAATTGTACGGGTCCTCTATATTTGCCGTCATAATTTACAGGAGAGTACGCTGCCTGCCCCGCCCCTCCCGGGAAATCAGTTTTTACATCCATAAGCATTGTCGCTGGGGTATAGCCATTCTCAAAAGCTGCAGCATACACAACAGGCTTGAGGGAAGAGCCGGGTTGTCTGGTCTCTGAAGTAGCGACATTGAAATTTCCGTCATTTTCTTTATCAAAGTAGTCTGTACTTCCCACCATGGAAAGCACTTCCCCTGTCTTGGGATCAGAAACCACTGCCGCACCATTGGAGACTTTATACTTTTCCAGCTTTGCAACTTCATCTTTTACGATTTTCTCCGCATTTTTCTGGATATCATAATCAAGGGATGTCGTCACTTGCAACCCTCCTGTATTTACCATCTGCTCGCCAAACTGCTGCACTAATTTGTCTTTGACATACATCACAAAATGCGGCGCTTTCATCGTCGCGCTTTCCTTCTTTTCAAATGAAAACTTTTCTATCGCTTGATACGATTTATCTGCCTGATCTTTGGAAATATACCCATTTTCCCGCATTTGACGCAGTACAGCCTGTGAACGGGGGAGATAATTTTTCTTTCCGTTAAATGGTGTGTAATAACTTGGACTCTGCGGCAAACCGGCAAGAAATGCAGCCTCAGGAAGTGTCAGCTCTTTTGCTTTTTTGCCGAAATATTGTTCTGCTGCAGCCTCCACGCCAACGGCCGTCCCGCCATAAGGGATATTATTCAGATACATTTCCAAAATTTGCTGTTTTGTATATTTTTTATCCACCTGAATCGCGAGGATGAGCTCCTTCATCTTACGGGGAAGACTCTGTTCATTGGTCAGGAGCACATTTTTTACTAACTGCTGGGTAATCGTGGATCCTCCTCCCGAGATACGACGGCTAAAAAGCGAGTCACGAAACGCGCGCAACATACCATTGATAGAAAATCCATTATTCTTATAAAAATCCTCATCTTCCATAGCAATTGTGGCATTCTGGAGATCTTTGGGGATCTGATCAAGCGTGATATAGCTGCGATTTTCATTTTCAAAAACGGAGTAGAGCAATACCCCTTTGCGATCATAGATACGTGTGGAATCTGAATATTTAGAATTGGCTAATTTACCCGGAGTAGGAAGGTCTCTGCTGTACCAAAAAAACAAAATGGGGATAAGCAGTACAAGTCCTATCAAGGCAAAAAGCCCATACTTCATAAACCTGCTCATTGTGAAGAGGTTTTTGATATTTACGGCAGCTTTACGCCTGCGTGACCGCATACGACGTTTGGATTTCCAAAACATAGAAGTACCCATATTATAGCAGAAGTGGCAATAGTAAGGGAGAAAATATAAAGTGTCATTGCGAGTGCGAGGAAATCTCATTTTGTCATTGCGAGCCGAGCTCAGCTCGGCGAAGCAATCTCACACAACGAGAAGAATTGTCATCCTGAACTTGTTTCAGGATCTCTAAGTAACTAATAACACAAAACTTAAAACTAAAAACAAACTACAGTAAATGAAAATGCATCTACATATTCCTTGGAACCGATAAAAAAATTTGCTATACTTTGGCATATGGACAAGTATGAAGAGTTACTCACACGAGGTGTCGCAAATATCATTTCAAACAAAACTGAACTCAAAAAACTCCTCATTTCCGGCAAAAAACTCAATATCTATCTAGGAATTGATCCCACAAGCACCAAAATCCATCTCGGACATGCGGTACCCCTAAGAATTCTCAATAATTTTGCACAACTGGGACACAATGTGACTTTTCTTATCGGAGACTTTACCTCTCTCATCGGTGATACTTCCGACAAAGATACCGAACGCCCCGTCCTGACATCAGATCAAATCGAAAAAAATTTCCAAACATACAAAAAACAGGCAGAAAAAATCTTGGACTTTTCCAAAGTAAAAGTAAAATACAATAGCACATGGCTGGGGAAACTGTCATTTAAAGATATTGTGGCGCTCACCCAGCATTTCTCGGTTGGCGACTTTGTCGGGAGGGAAATGATCCGAAAACGATTACAGGATAACCGGAGAGTAGGCCTCCATGAATTTCTCTATCCGGTGATGCAGGGATATGACAGTTATCATATGGATACGGATATTCAAATCGGCGGTACGGATCAGACATTTAATATGCAGGCAGGAAGAACCCTCCAAAAAGATTTCAGACAAAAAGAGTCTTTCATCATGACCAATGTCATCATGGAAGGCACAGATGGCCGAAAAATGAGTAAATCATGGGGAAACGCGATATGGCTGGATGATTCACCCGAGGATATGTTTGCAAAAGTGATGGCTATTAATGATAATCTTATCGAATCCTATTTCATCCTCGCGACAGGCATGGAGCTGCCTGTCGCGAAAAAAATCATTTCTTCCCTCAAAAGAGGGGAGAATCCGATGAAAGTAAAAAAACTTCTGGCCGTACAAATTGTGACAGAATTGCACAATGAAGAAGCCGCCGCAAAAGCGAAAGAAGGATTTGAAAGTCAGGTGCAAAACAAACAGATGCCTGAACATATTGATCTCAAAACGTTTTATGCCGAAGAACTCACCATTACGGAAATTGTCATGCATGGGCTCAATATCTCAAGCCGCTCGGAGGCAAAGAGACTGATTGAACAAGGAGGAGTCTCAATCGACTACGAAGTCATCAAAGATCCAGCGCAAATGGTCAATATCAAGGGAGAACGCCTCCTAAAAGCAGGCAAACGAAAATACCTCAAGGTCAGGACGAAATAAGTTGCACCTACTTGCCTCCATTGACAAAATTTATTACAATAAACCTATGGACATGATCGAAAAACATAAGACATTTTGGAAAATAGTTGTCGTTTTTGCAACACTTGCCCTCCTCGCCACATCATTCCTCCCATTCATGTTCATGTAGTAGTCCACAGTGTCATTGCGAGCCGAGCTCAGCTCGGCAAAGCAATCCTATTTTTGTCATCGCGATCCGCCAGCTGGCGGAGTGGCGATCTCACAGTTTACCCTGAACCTGTCTGCCGGCAGGCACGGCTTATTTCAGGATCTCTTCCTTAGAGATTCCCGATCAGGTCGGGAATGACGATGTTGTTTCCAATTCTTCGTTTTATGCTATTTGAGATTGCCGCGCTTCGCCGCCTCAAACGCGGCTTCTCTCGCAATGACATATGGATAACATTGAGTGTTAGATTGAAAAATGGCAATTGAACAGTGGAAATTATATAATACCCTAGCATGGATCTTCTTACTCCCGTCACAAAATATAGCCGTTCCTTCAAAATGTATGCGAGCAGACTTGAGAAACTCGAAATCAAGACACTGCAGGACTTTCTTTTTCATCTCCCCAGCAGATACGAAGATTATTCCATCATCTCATCAATCGCCGATGTGCAGGAAGGGGAGACAGTCACTATTCAAGGTCAGGTATTGGAAATGAAAACAAGCTACCTGCGGGGTGCACGGATCAAAACAATGCAGAAAGCAATTGTGGCGGACGGGACAGGCACAATTGAGCTTACATGGTTTAATCAGCCATACCTCACCAAGGCAATTCTCCCAAATACCAATATTTCCGCTTCAGGCAAGGCAGCAATGTTCGGAAGAAGCCGCAAACTCAGTATACAATCTCCTCAGTACGAAATTCTCTACGAAAATACCGCTGCCATCCATACGGCTAGGCTTATCCCAGTATATCCAGAAACACAAGGTGTTTCTTCCAAATGGCTCAGACGGCAGATTCATTCGATCCTGACACAATATGCTGACGAATTGGATGAATATCTTCCTGAAAAAATACTCCAAAAATATCACCTGTCAGGCTATCGGGAAGCGCTGAAGGAAATCCATTATCCTCGCTCCGCTGAATCCACAAAACAGGCGAGAGAACGACTCGCGTTTGATGAATTACTCCTCATGCAGCTGACCACACTCAAAAAACGAGCCGACTGGAATCAGGTACAAAATGGTATACCATTCGATATCAAAAAATATGATAAAGAACTCGAAAAGTGCCTCAAATCCCTCCCTTTTGAACTCACGGATGCACAAAAAAAAGCGCTTGATGAAATCTATACGGATATGCAG
>CAZLSZ010000046.1:0-7481 GCA_964562445.1 uncultured Gammaproteobacteria bacterium | reverse complement strand
TCTGCTTCCGACACCACCGGCAAAAAGAACTATTTTCATAATACTCCCACATTATAATATTAATTGTTCAGATTAACAAGTCTATAAAAATGGTCTTTAAATGAGGCGAAACTGAATTTTTCTGCCTGTTCTCTGCATTTTTGTGAAGAAAAATGCATCGTTTCAAACGTTTTTATCGCCTCCATCAGAGAATCCTTCGTCTGATGATCAAAAAATATACCTGTCTCCCCTTCTTTAATCGTCTCTAACGCTCCGCCTCCACGGTAAGCGATAACTGGCCGTCCATGATATTGCGCTTCGATAACGGTCAATCCAAGGTCTTCAATCCCCGGGAATAAGAGTGCCCTACAATTTTTATAATAATCCGCCAGTTTATTATCCGGAACATTCCCCAGAAATTCTATTGTAGGTCCGCTCATTCGTTGCAGTTCGTCTTTCCAACTGCCTTCACCGATAACTTTTAGTGGGACACCCAGCTCGTTGCACGCCTGAATAGCCAAGTCAATGCGTTTGTATTTCGTAAAATGCGACAAACGAGACACGACAAGATAATATTCTTCTTTGGATTGACTTTTCTTTGCGGGCGCGGCTTGCTCCGCGCCCGCAGAAGGATACAAAACAACCGAATCCCGTTGATAATACTGCTGTACCCGCTTCTGTACCTCTTTGGAAATCGAGATATACATATCGGGACGCTGTGCTGCGATACGATCCCATTTGCGCAGATATGACACAATTGGCTTTGTTAAAAAACTAAATCCCGGATTGGAGAAATATGCATCATACCCGCTCCATAAATACCGTGTCGTCGTAAGACAATAACAAATATGTTTTGTCCCCGGTTTGGTGATAATACCTTTGGCGGATTCACTTGTGACCGAAATAACAAGATCATAGGCATCAAATGTGAACTGTTCAAATGCGACGGGCATAAGAAATGGAATATACTCATGTTTCCTCCGAAGGAAAGGAATTTTTTGCAGAAAAGATGGAACTACTGTAAATGTTTTTGCCCATACAGCATTTTTTTTGTGATAGACAGATGTATACAAAGGTGCATCAGGAAATAATTTTTGTAATGACAGAAGCACCCGTTCCGCGCCTCCCCATTTATTTACTCTGTCGTATACGAGCGCAACTTTCATATATTTGTATTGTTTCTTTCGCCATCTTTTTCCATGAATACCGTTTTATTTGCACCAAACCCTTCTCGATTAATTTGTCGAATTTCTTTCTATCACGTAATACACTTGTTATTGTAGCATGGATAGAATCCTGAGAGCGGGGGTCAAAGTACACGGCGGCATCACCATAAATTTCTTTATATACTGGGATGTCTGAAGCTAACACAAGACATTTTTGCTGCATTGCCTCAAGTCCCGGTAATCCAAACCCTTCCATCAGCGATGGGGTTATAAGAGCATGCGCATGTTGATACAATGTCTGCAGCGTTGCATCACTCACTTTACCCAAAAAAATAATATTTTTTTCGAGATGATATTGTTCTACCACTTCCTGCAATCTGTTATAAAAATAATTCTTGGCTCCCACAAAAAACAATTTTGTCTCAGGATACTCGGTTACGATTTTTGCGAACGCTTCGACTAATATTTCGGGATTTTTGTGCGGATACGCGTTCCCGACAAATAAAAAGTAATTATCATATTTTGCCTTGGTTGTATTTTTTTTCGTAGCGAAATGCGTATCGATACCTTCATACGTCACAACGATCTTTTCCGGAGGCGCTGAGAGATGATCAATTATTTCTTCGCGTGTAGCATTTGAAACGGTTATTATTTTGGATGCTTTTCTGGAAATATGTTTAACCAAAGAACGGTATGCGAAATGTTTTATGTAATAGACAGGCAATGGCAGCGTCGATGCCCTTCCTGTCGGAAAGTGATTAATAATGAGATCATGAATTGTCACAACATACGGTCTATTATAAGAGAATGGCACAGAAAAGTACGGGAAGTGCATGACATCGAGCTTTTCTTTCGCAATAAGTTTGGGAAAATCCGCCTGTTCACGAATAGAATGCCATCGGATATTGGTAAAAATAAATTTCCAATGTGGATTTCGTGCACGCAGTTGTATGATCTCAATGGGAATAGGATGTGATGCTCTCTTATAGAAAAACACTACATAATCATTTTTTTTATCCTGCAACTCAATCTGTCTTATCAGGTTCCTTGTGTATCGTCCTACTCCCGTTTCATCCCATAATCGAGCATCGATACCTATACGCAGCCTTTCATCTTTTCCCTTATTTACAACACGGATCATAATATTTTATTATACGCTCAAATTCTGTATATACAATATACAGATGGATGCATATCCGATATATACTCTACATTAGTGCTATAATGTTGCGATGCAAATCGAATCTGATAGAAAAAAACTAGGAAATGAGATAACGAAGAGTAAACTCCCAGATATACCGGCATATAATATGTCACGACGGGAATTTCTTACCAATGTTATCTTATTTACCACTGCTTCGAGCATATTATTTGAAGAAGAACCTCCACTATTATCTGAACAGGATCCCCTCCCACCTCCTCCGAAATATAATCCTGACTCTCATACAATACAGACTATTGAAACCATACCTCCAAGAGAAGTACTTGTTACGGAAGACGACGTAAAAAAAGCGTATGATCAGCTCAAATCCTTCAGGAAAGGATACTGGAATACAAGCGTAGATAGAAAGGAATCGCATATACTATTTTCCGATACGCTTCCACCACGTCAAGTAGGATATGCATGGGAAAACCAACATCCTGCATCAGCACTGAGTACCTATAAAATGATAAAAGGCGAACTACCCGAAGGTATGCCCGAACCAACAGATATTACAGCTTGTTACTGGAATGATATAAGAACCCCTCGATGTTATTTAACACGACCGAATAATTATGGAGATGAAGCATATATTGATGATGGTGCGTGGTTCGCAAACATTGAAACAGACGAATACAACCTATTACAACAGAAAGGAGATGTGACACGAGCCAAATTTGCTCGATCTCGTGCCAGCGTTATGTTCCAAACCGCTATACACAATAGAGAAGAAAGTAATAATGGCATTTTCTGGATAGTGCAACCGGATAAAAATAAAGATAAAGCAGCAGTCGCTAACGGACCGGTAGCTGCTCTCGGGACAAAACTGGCAAAAATAGATCCTGACTATCAACATATATATATCCCTGAAGCACAAAAAATATATACCTGGATGCGACAAAACTTACTGAACCCAGAAACGAATCTGTACGCAGATCGTACGGAAAAAGAGGGTAAGAACGAAAAAGTAATTAAACATTATCCCTCCTATGCACAAGCGCATATGATAGAAGCGGGGTTAAATTTATCAGAATTAACGGGGAATAGTCAATATAAACTAGATGCAGAAAAAACAGCTTTCCGAGTATTAACACAAGGAGATATGTACACAAATCCTACTGCATATTTTGATGTCCTGCTTTTAAAATCGTTATATAATATGTATCACACCACAGAAAACGAAATAATAAAATCGCTCATTAAAGACCGTATTATCCTCTATGGGAATAATTTCGTGAGAAACAAAAAGTACTGGAATCGTGAAGAAGGTAAATATAAAAAAAGGAAACCGAAAGTATTCGAATCAGAACTGCAATGCCAAGCTGCAGCTGCAGAAATTCTGCTCATAACCAATGCATTTAAAACACCAGGCACAAATACTGCATAATTGCATCTTATTGTTATGCTTTATATTTACTGATATTTTTTTTATGCAATAAGTCAATCCCTTTGTGAACAAGCCAATTTACCGCTTTGGGATATTTGTTATCATAATTTTTTTTGAAAAAAATCCTCATTGCGTTAAAACGATGCCCTTGCATGGTCTTTTTACGCTGGATGTCAGCAGTGGTAAGCTTTGCTGATTGTTTTTTGATACCGCTTGATACACCTGCATAATGCAAAATCCCCACATGCGGGACATAATAAATCTTATATCCGATTTGTCTGATGTTATAACAAAATTGCAAATCCTCTCCATAAAAGAAATAATCTTCATCCCACCATCCTACTTTTTCTCCTACTTCCCGCCGTACGAAAAGAAACGCTCCCGTTATCGCGTCTACCTCATGAATCGTATGCATGTCTTTCCACCCCTGTATATAGCCTCCAAACAAGCGGGTTTTAGGGAATACTCTTTCTAACTTTGAAAAATGACAAAACGCGTTCCACGGAGTCGGAAACCCCCGATGGGAAGCATCATCAATACCACCTGTGGGGATATTCACTTTGCACCCTGCTGCGCCCGCATCAGGATGCTTATCCATAAAATCTATCATGTAGCTCAGCGTTTTTGGGTAGGTAACAGTATCAGGGTTGAGGAAGAGAACATATCGACCTTTCGCATACGGAATACCTGTATTATTTCCAGCAGCAAAACCGATATTCCCCCCATTGTCTACGACATGAAAGGTCTTTATTTTTGTCTTTTTTGCATACTCCTGAAATGCTTTGAGGGACTCATCAGGCGAAGCATTATCCGTCACAATCACTTCAAAATTACCTGACCGGATATCCGCGGGATAATTTTTTTCGATTGATTCTATAGCCTCAAGAGTAAATTTTTTTGTATTGTAATTAAGAATGATAATCGATAAATCCGGTTTTTTCATACAACGATTATACTACTTTTGTATATACATCATGCAATTCCTTGGCAATCGCTTTCCATGTGTAGTTATCTTCAATAAGTTTTCTCCCCTTTTCGGCAATATGTTCATACACATCATCATTTGTGAGTAATGTATAGACCTTTGATGCAAGAGCTGAAGCATCTTTCCCCACCATAATCGATTCCGTATCTTTCGCGCCGATCGCGTCAGCACTCATTTGCATCGTGACGACCGGTGTACCGCAGCTCATCGACTCGAGTATTTTATAACTTGTTCCCCCGCCGACGCGTATCGGCGCGAGCAATATACTTGCTGACTGAAAAATTTCAGGAGTAGACATCTTCGAGCTTTCTTCATCAAAGACAATTGACGAATCAGATGATAGTCTTCGGATTTTTTCAGGAATCTTTCGCCCTACTATCCATAATGATATTGAATCTTTTTCCGTATCTGGTACTAATTTCCTAAACTCAGGCCACACTTCTTTAATAATATAGGAAACCGAATCGGTATTTTGTACCCAAGAAAAATCTCCGATAAATAATATTCTTCTCTCCTGTTTTTTTATCTCTGCTTCTACGTTTTTATACGCAAACTCTCCGACATTCACGCCATTAGAGACAATAAAGGGCGAAACACCAGCTTTTTTCATAGTCTGTGCATCGTCACGAGAGACAGCGACAAGGGCGTCCGCTTTTTTCCATCGTTCCTCTTCCTCTTTCTTAATCTTTGCAATGTCGATGGATAAAAGCGGACGCAAAAAAATCGGCACTTTCTCCGCAAATTTTTTATAAACACTATATTCTATATTATGTTCTACCAAAACGACAGGAATCGACGTTTGAGGAAGATTCTGCATCACATAATATGTCTCAACATGAATCACATCATAGGTATGCTTCCGTAATTCGTTACGAATAGCTTCCTGCATCTTTTTTTGTGTGTGTCCGGATACTAAAAATGACTGTGAAGATGAGCCTGCCTTAGCAATATTTTGCAAAGACCATTGCTTTTTTCTGGGGATGACAATAACTTTTTTACAAATTTTCTGTATTGCATGAATATCTTTTTCCGTTTGGTTGGGACGTATTTCGCAAACCAATGTAATGTCATGCTGACTCGATAATTCTTTGATGAGGTTATAGAGACGTACCTGCCCTCCTGAAAGCAGCGGAAATGGAAGATATGAAGAAAGCATCAAAATATTCATAAACCTGAACGCAACGCGACTTTTTCAGCACCAATATCTTTGCACTGTCTCATATCAAGTATGACAAACTGCGGATCTTTTTTCACAATCGGACACCTCTTCATCCAATAATTTGTCGGTTCATCATAATTTACTGACACCATATAATCTGCTCCTTCTTTTATCCATTGGGGTATTTTTTCTTTTCCATACGTCCATCCATGTCTGTTGGTCTGATAGAGAAATGACGGATCAAAATCATATGGCGCGATAACAGTCGCGTCTTTAGGAAGATGCTGATCGACATATTGTCCTGCTGTAACAATTTCAGGTCGATTAATATTGAAATAGTCCCGTACCTCAAACCATCCAAAAGCAAACATCATCAAACATAAAGATAGTGCAATTGAGATATTAATAATCCGGTTATACCAATACTTTCCGTACTGCAAGAGGAAATCAATACCTTTGGCCATAAAAATTGCACCAATCGGAACCAATGGCATCTGGTAATAATCATGTGTGACATTCCCTTTGGCAATATACGCAAAGAACAAGAAGATGGATAGAAGCCAAAGATAATAAAATAACCCCTCTTTTTTATCATTTCCTTTTATTATCCCCAACCAAAAAAGGACGAATCCACCCGTTGCAAAAATAAGCCGGTTCATTCTGTCATAGATAAGCCACCTGAAAAAAGCTCCGGTAAACCGTATATCACCTTGATTGTATAACCATGTAGTTCCGAATTGCCCTTCAGGATAATGCCCGATATGTTGCCGCCACAGATACAATGGAACGAGTGCAATGAAAGTAAAAATATACAATGAGATTCTCTTAAATACCCCAATATTCCATTTTCTCAATAGTAAATAACAAATTGGCAATAAGAGGACCAATCCATACGGCTTCGTAAGGATAGCAACTGCAAATGCTATGCCACCCAAAGCTCCCCACCACCATTTTTCTGAAGAGTCCCACTGAGATATCAACAACAGCGAAAGAACTGAAAAGCTAATATGCATCGGATCCGGCATTATCACACGGCCATAATAGATATTATATGGAAGGAACGTATAAATGCCTGCAGCAAATAATGCTGTCCGAAGAGATGAATAGTGTTTTGTTAAGAGAAATAACCACATGATTGTCAATGTGGAGAAAAAAATGCTTATCAGCCTTCCCCACTGTTCTATAGCGAATTTCCCAAATGTACTATATCCCCAATATGTAATACTGTTATAAATTGGGAACTCGGCAAAAAAGTATCTATTGGGATTCGGAAGATTCCCTTCATTGAGTGAATTGAGCGCGTCAAACCTGGGATAGAGCGGTGTATACCCTTCTTTTACGAAATTTCTTGTCACGGATGCCGTATCTGCTTGGCGCCAACTATGCCAATCTGCAATCGGATTATCAAATTTATACATTCGGATCATAAATCCGCTTATTAAAAAAATTGCGACAAGTATATATGGGAAATATATTCTATATTTTTTCATTTTACTTCAGATATTGCACCATCTTTAAACCGGAATATATACGTTGCGTTAGGCGCTATTTTTTCCGCGTTTTTTGCTTCCGTTATTTCAGCGTGATCGTATATCTGGAGGGTA
>CAZLSZ010000045.1:0-8241 GCA_964562445.1 uncultured Gammaproteobacteria bacterium | reverse complement strand
TCACTCCATCCCTGGGCTTACGCCCTCGAGGGAATTACGTTCGGTAAGATTAAATCTCTTATTGTAAGATCGTTTGTATAAGAATTTATTTCCAGTTTATAACCATTTTCTACACTTTCTATAAAGTCATACCAACCATTCATAAACTCATCAAAAGATTTCAAATAAGCATGTTTTGCTCTTTTTGAAAAATTTTCCGTTATTAAATTTAATATATTTTTTTCTTCATCAGTAAACATATTTATTTAAAAAACCCAGATTTTTTATGCCAATAATATTCTGGATCGCCTTCAGGTTTAAAGTATGTTTTTATTCTATTAGTTGTAGGATCAATTGTTCCAAATTCTCCTGTCGAGGGTCTAAAGAAACCGTATGCGCCATTTCATCATTCGTCGGGACAAAAAATGCCTGCTTCTTTCTACTATTATCTTTTACTAATTTCTTTTTCATACTATATTGTTCTTCTATATATACCTTATTGCTGAGGTTGTCAAGGGGTTATGACGGCGGTTATACCATCAAGACACGTTAGTCGTCATTCTGAGGACGAAGAATGTGAGGACCTGCCTGCCGGCAGGCAGGCTCCAGAATCTGATTCTGGACAAGCCAGAATGACGTTAAGAGATGAGCGTTATAATAATCGTGTCTTCAAGGGATAACTTCCGGTATGACAAAAATTTATCCACTATAAATACAGTTGTCATGCTGAACTCATTCGGCAAGTGTTCGGCTTGCTCACACTAGAGCTCAGAGCATGAGTTCATCAAATGCTTGTTTCAGCATCTCTCATTTGCTGTAAGAGATTCCCGCTTGCACGGGAATGACAAAAAATTTTATTTTACCTATATATTGAATACTATAGATCGGGAGGGTACAATACAGATATGCGGATTATTTCTTATCTGAAAAAGGATAAACTATTTCTCTCTGTTACGTTCCTCACCCTCTGCTACATGCTTTTTCTTGCATACGTTTATTACAAACACGCAACCACATTTAATTTTATGGATGAATATACCAACATTGTCGCGGGATATTTCATGAATCGGGGAAAAATACTGTATACTGATATATTTGTAAATCATCAGCCGCTGATGGCATTTTTTAGCTCATGGCTCTTACAGGCCACAACTCCCGAAACGTTGTATCAAATAATCCGTGACCATCGACTTCTTGTCATCATATTTGCGTTCATCAGCAATATACTCCTCATCATTCGTTTCAGATATGTCGCCATTGGATTTATTATCTTTTTTGAGACCCTTAAATACTACCTTTTCGGAAATATCTTTCTGGCAGAATCATTCATCATTTATCCCTTTGTCTATGTACTAGGAATTCTTTCTGACGCATATACCAAAAGAAAAAGTATATCCTTCACGGATACCATTCTGAGCGCAATCTTTACGTGGTTCATCATTGCCATGCGTGAACCATTTATCCCCCTAGCCATCATATTGTATGCACTTGTCCTTTGGAAACATAAAATAAAAAAGAATATACTTATTTCACTAGCTCTCTTTGCTTGTATAACTCTCCTATCGCTTCTCTTTATCAACACACAAGAATATTTTTTTCAGGTCATATGGGCAAATATAGAATATATGATCCCTTATGAAATGAAAATTAAACAGACAAACTTTGCTCTTCCTATCGCGTTCTTTTATCCACTATCTATCTTCTTTGATCAGGGATGGAATATCTACCGAGTTGTATTGCTTGCACTGGATATTCTTTTCCTTTTTCTCTTTGGTTCTCTAATGATCAAATCAAAACAAAAAAACTATCTCATTCTTATCTTTTTGAGCTTGGGTCTGGCTAATATACGGTGGGTACCTTCAAATGCGATCTTTTATGGTGCGTTTCATCAAATCGTCTGGTTCGGAATGTTTGTTTTTTCGTTATTCTATATGCTCCAAGAACTTTACAAAAAATATAAAAAATATTTTCTAAGTGTCATGATGTTATCAATATGTATCTTTCTGGGGATGATTATTTCACCTCAATTATTTATTCATGAAAAAGTAGACGGCGTAGAGAGCTTCACGACAAATTATGCGAGATTTTATACGGCAGGAAGAATAATCAATGAACTTGGTGCGCCGTCAGATGAGGTATTTGTGTATGGGAGTGAGAGCCTCGTATATGTTGAGGCAAAAAGAGAATCTGCGTATCCCTATGTTATGTACTATCCTGTTATGGAAGCAATCCCAATATATGTCCACGCACGTGATGAAATGTACAAAACAAATCCACCTACATTTTATTTCTATGATAGAGGAAAATCAAAAGACACGATAATCCCACACTATCGTAAACAACAATATTATACCGTTATTTTTGATAAAAAACCGATTGGCCTCTATATAAGAGAAGATCGGGTAAAGACACTCACCAAAGAACAAATAGACAAACTCAATCAACAAAAATTTACATTAGAAAAGAATATTTACTAAACATCTTACAATGTAATTTCAGAAATACTTAACCAGCTCTTATCTGCTACTAACTTTTTATTTTCAGCCGCAAAGCCATTTGATCGCATCATTTCTTCATGAGAAGCAACGAAAAGCAGATATATTTTCTTATTATTTTCCTCAATAACAATATAATTTTCCCCTTTCTTTATAACATTTTCCCCTTCTTGCCTTTTTTTTATTTCACTTATCATTGTCGCTGCTGTTTTTGTATCAATAATACTTTCATCACTTATAATAGTAGGAGACGTATACCGCGCAAGTACCATAACTTTTTGCTGTTGTACATCGATACCACTCTTTTGCATAATTGCGTTAAAATGAGCTATATCATTGCCTTCTTTATCGAAATAAAAGGTGCCGGGGAAATAATGCTCCCGCTTTTGCCAATATAATCGGGCATCAATACGATCTCCTGAAGTTATTTCTTCAAGAAATTTCGCTGCCTTTGTGTCTCGGGAAGGATAAGGAAGAAGAGATGCCATTGTCGGTTGAAACAAAATAAATGCTATAATAATAACAATTGAAAGAATGATGGAGAATCTTCGAATAATCATATGAGCCGATATAAATCTATTACAAAAGAACTTATTTATGGATTCCTCATCTTTATTATAGCATTTTTCCTCGTCAGTGATTTATTTATCAGACCAGGCCAACCCGCGACATTTGATGGTCCCACACATATTACGACCATGGCGCAATTTTACACAGGACTATCGCAAAGGCAATTTCCGGTCACATGGGCAGACGGTTTTGCCAACTATGGCATGCCTATACCTATTATAGCCCAGCAAACAACAAATTATTTAGGCGCTCTTATAAATTTTTTCATACAAAATGTGATTCTCTCACATAATCTTGTTTACTTACTTGGTGCATTTCTCTCCAGTTTATTTTTTTATATCTTTCTCAGAATATATTTCAAACCAGAGATTGCTTTTCTTGGAAGTTTTCTTTTTAATTTTTCATCCTACAGAATAATTAATATCTATATCAGAGGTGCTCAACCTGAATTTTTTGCCCCAGTCTTCATCCCCCTTTCTCTCATAGGCATCTACCTTCTGAAAAAAAGTAATCCCAAAATAGGTCTTTTTCTCATCATATTTTCAACCGCAATGATCATCTTTACACATCCTTTCATGTTTATTGTAAGTCTCTTTTTAACAATTCCATACGCCGGATATGTCTTCTTTGCGCAAAAGAATAGAATTACACTCTTTTTATTAACATTTCTGGGAATTGGATTAGGTATTGCAGTCACTGCCGGATATATGCTGCCGCTATTCGGGGAAATAAAATACTTCTACTATGCACGTAACACTAATCACCTCGTCCCTGACCAGTTTCTCTCATTCAAAAACTTTTTCAATTATGCCTGGTACTATTATTACAGAAATGATGTCTTTGTCCGCGGTAATTTTATACAAGTCGGTCTCATAGAGACATTGACAATAATGCTGGGAGTTAGCTTCAGTATGATTTTTTCATATAAAAAAACTCTTAAAAAAAATTCTTTATTATTTTTCTCCTCAATACTTTCTCTATTCATTATTTTTATGATGACTCCTTATGCATCATTCCTTTATAAATTTATCAATGTTTTAAATGGAATACAGTTCCCTTGGCGTTTTTTAGGAGTATTTATTTTTCTACCGCCAATCATTATCTGCTCACTTTTGGCAAAAAATAAATATCAACACTTTATCATTATCTTTATTATCATCATAGTAGCATTCTCTCGTTTTCCTCAAATATATGGCAAGAACTTCACATATCATCCTCAAAGCAGCTATTTTTTTACAACAGATAATTTACATGGAACAGTACTCAACACTGTCTGGACAGGCAATACCAATGAATATCCCGTTATGAAAACAAAATATGGAATTATAGAAGGAAAGGGACAAGTAAAAGAAATTATCATAAAAAATGGTCTGCGTAAGTATGAAATCACTGCGAAGTCAAATATAAAAATGGCCGATTATACTTTTTACTTCCCCGGTTGGAAAATATATATCGATGGAAATCAAGTACCAATCCAATATCAGGATCCAAAATATCGGGGAGTTATAACATATGAAGTCCCCGAAGGAAGTCATGCTATAGTAGCAAAATTTGAACCGACGAAATTACGACTTCTCAGTTACATTCTGTCTTTAATAAGTATCATTGTATCCGTATTCTTTATCTTTATAATCGGTAAGTTTTTCTCTAAATCAAAGACAAATAAGAATAAATCGAGACAAAAAATACTCAATAGTTAGCAATAACAAAAACGATTGCAGCATCTAACATACCCCTAAATGCTAGGCCATTTATAAGTCATTTCGTACATCACCTAAAAAGAAGATTCTGATAATAATTCGGATCTGCTTCGTCTTCACCTTGAGGTATTTTTAACTTTTCAATAATAATACCTCCATCCATCTTCCACCTTTCCATCACTTCGCCCTTTGTCCTTATTACATTCTTTTTCCAGAATTCATGCGCACTCTCATCACCAACGGGAGCAGGAAATAGAATGAGATAGGTAGTTGGCATCTTTTTATTGGTCAAGGCAATATGGTATTTTTTATTCTCCCACCATATCAAATAATCCATATTATATGTGAGTACTCCCGTAGAATACTGAAAATAACCGAATGGTTTCCCTTGAGAATCCGAGAAAATCTTTTCTACGACCTTTTTTTGATTGAGATATGAACCATCAATTGTAGGTTGATACACTCCCGTAAAATATTTCTGTTGTAGAAAACCTACAACAGGAAGAGAAATGATAATCAAAAGGATGCCGATCAGTAACTTCCCGTACATACCCCCAACAAGCATTCGTATAGAAAGGACAAAAAGAAAAATAGAACTAATCACTAAAGGAAGGAGATAGTGGTCCCACAAAGGCATGGGATAAAATATATATATACCGAAATACAACAATGGTAAAACAAGAAAAAACAGATACTCGCTCTTATGTATATCTTTTTTTGTAGTCTTTTTATATTTCGTCAGGATACGCGTTAACGCAAACACAAGTACTACCACTATCATAATTTGTGCTACCTGATTTTTTTCAAAAAGAATATAAAAGAAATATTGTATCAGATGCTGAAATCTATCTTGCATACGAAAAACGATATCCGAAAATTGTTCATATCCTTTTAACGGTTTGACTTCTCCATGCAGTAATCTCATTGCTGCGTTTGTCATAAGGAATTGATGTCGTAACTCAAAGATAATAAACGTTGATACACTGAGTAAGAACCCCCCAATACTGATAAAGAGAATCTTCAAAGAAGGAAATTTTTTCTGATAAAGCAAAATGATGAGCGTCAATGGTATAAGGAAAATGGAGAATGCTGATTCAAAATGAATGCCAATTCCAATCGCAATAACTGCCAAAATAAAATAATTCGCTTTCCCACGAAGGAACAGAATAATACTGAATATATATACTAAAAATATAAGCGGCATAACTTGTGCATTCGTCGTGACTGCATTTGCTTGAAGGAGAGAAGGATTTACTGCGAGAAAAAATGCGATTAGAAGTCCCGTAAAAGCATCATATAATCGTCTCCCTACAAGATATCCGGCGATCACTATCCCCATGCTTATAAGCAAAAAAAGAGGAACAAGTGTCCAATAAGGATCTCCTCCTGAAAGGAAAAACGGGATACTGACCATATATAACCATAATGGTCCATGAAATATTCCCCCAAGACCTGAACGTGCTCCGATCAATGGGATATCATGATTAACGACAATTTCCTTAACGAGACTCATGTCTCTCGCTTGGTCAAGAAAAAAATTAAAATCTCCATGAAGGTACATATATGATCTGAGGAAAAATGCAAGGAGTATAATGATGCTCAATAGTATTATTTCTATGAGAAGCTGATGCTTATTAATGTTTTTTTTCACTTTCATATATAAGTATATACTAATCATTCTTCTTCTGTTGTAATTCCCATAACCTTGCATACGTGATAAACATACTGAATGCCTGGAACATACTCTCAACAAATCCCGCGAGACCGACTTTGTAACCTTTTTGTCGCACATAGGAATCATAAAATCCCGTCAGCATCACCCGGTAAAACCGCCACCAGACGACAGGTGGATGATTCGCTTGATATCGCAAATCTGCTTCAATTTTGGACCAACGGATCGTTTTATCAAGCATCGTACTCAGACTTTGGTGCGTATAATGTTTGATAAATCCTTCTTCGATATCTCCTATATCGCCATCAACTTTCGGACTTTCATGCAACGCTCCATACCATTCGATAAACTTACTTTTTTTAAATAATCTTTCTAATCGTTCAACTGTGGGCCATTCATGATTGCCGAGATAATAATTTTTTCGCTGCAAACGATATGCTGCTTTTGTATTTCTTTTTTCATCCACGACGGCTTTGATGGATGCTACCAAATCAGGAGAGATTCGCTCGTCAGCATCGACATAGAGAAGCCATTTCCCTTTTGCTTTTTTAAATCCAAGATTTCTCTTTTTCGCGAAACTTTCATTTTGATACATGTAGACAGTCGCGCCCATCATCTTGGCGATATCCACTGTCCTATCGGATGAGTTGTCATCAATAATCATTATCTCGTCACAAAACGAAACTGAATCGATACAATCCGCGATCAGCTCCTCTGCATTTCTTGTTAATATAATTGCCGAAATCTTTGTCATATTATTTATCGAAAAAACTTCCCTTCCCCAATCTCCCCAAATAAAAATCTTTTATCGCTTTTTTCTGATTCAGGCGTCCATTATACAATAATCTGAAACTTTGCCGCAGAAGTGCCAGCTTTGATCTGACAGGCGCGTATTTCATCCCAAAGAGCATCTGATTGCGGGTGATGAAATAATCCTGCAACGGATTGCCTGCTCCCCCTGATGATGCAGCGTTGACATGCACCAATACTGCTGATGGGATATAATAAATCCTATATCCCGCGCGTTGGATACGTTCATTGAGATCAGCATCCTCATAATACAAAAAAAATGCCTCATCCAATAAACCCACCTTTTCAAGCACTTCTTTCTTAAAGAGCATACAACATCCTGACGCGAATGTTATTTTTTCAGGTGTATCATACTGCCCATTGTCCACTTCATCCACCCCTCGATGGACACTTGTTATATTTGCCCAGTCAGCATATCCACCAGCATACCAAAATACTTTCCCAAGTTCATGTTTTTTGTAGCGATCTTTGTGGAATTCGTGACCTTTCGCAAAATATATTTTTGGGGTTGTAACACCGATTTTTTTATCGATACTAAATCCTTTAATCAACTCCTGAAGCAGAGAGGTATCCATCACCGTATCGTTATTTATAATGAGTATATAATCAGCTCCGTCAGCAAGTGCTTCCTTCATACCGATATTATACCCTCCACTAAATCCCGTATTTTCATCAGAACGGATGAGTTGGGTGTTTTTTATATCCTTTGGGAGCTTATACACATTTTCCGAGCCATTATCGATAACGAGCGTCGAAAGAGATAATCCTGTTAGATTCAAATGTTCAAGGGATTGCAGGAATGCATCTGTATCTTTATCCGTATTAAAATTGACGGTAATAATTGAGACTTTTTTCATTTATATTCTCAGCTTTCTTCTTACCTTATATGCCTGTTTTTTTAATGTCTTTTTCTCTTCTCGAATTTTCCTTTCAAAATTCCAAAATTGTAATTCATTTGCCGCATTTTTTTGCGTTTTCTCAAATTCCTTTACTACCTCATCTGATTTTATTTGCG
>CAZLSZ010000044.1:0-8335 GCA_964562445.1 uncultured Gammaproteobacteria bacterium | reverse complement strand
TGATAATATCCCGCATATAGACTTCGTTAAAGACAAAATCAAATTGTCCCTGTTTGATTCTATTGACATCCAAGAGCTCCTTTACAAGAGCAGTGAGACGGTTACTCTCAATAAACAGTTCATTCACCCACCGTGCTTCTGATGTATCAAGATTACTCATTTTTGCATGCAGTAATTGGATATATCCGTGGAGTGAGGTGAGCGGTGTGCGAAGCTCATGTGACGCAAGAGAAATAAAGTGATCACGTATTTCAAGTGCATTTTTTGATTCTTCTTGGAGGCGATATTTTGTGATTGCGAGGATTGCTGTCTTATTAAGCAGTCGCAAGCTTTCCTGCTCTTCTTTTGTCAGTGCGTTTTTTGCTTTTCTGTAGAGGACAAGAAAGCCAAGGGATACACTTCTATGACAGAAAGGGACAACGGCAATCGTTTTTATCTCGTTAGGGATATCTTCTATTTGACCTGTTTTAAGATTCTCTTTCTTGAGCAGTATGACATTGTGAGATTGCAAGTATTGTTTAAAGGAATTAGGTTTGAGAACGGTGGTTTTTTTTATTGCAGGATGAGAGTTGTATATTTTTTTGTACCGATCTTTCGTAAACAAATAAAATTGTCCATAATCAGCTTCGATAATATTTCGTAATGTTTCTACTACCGCCACTTCAAGCTGTTTTGCAGTGTTAGCATTGAGAAGCACCATAGCAGACATATTTACTTTTTCCAGTATGTCTTCTTTCATAATAGTAACTATAGTAACAGAATAAAGGTGAAAAAGCCCGACAATTTTTGTAGGAATTTATTTTAATGCTTTTCCAATAAATAAAAGGGACAGAGAACCTATGATAGCGACAAAAAATGAAAGTTCATTAAAACCAACAAAATTTCCTTTTAAAAGGAAATTTGTTGTAATACCACCAACAATAGCTCCTGTAATGCCTAAAATTATTGATCTGACATATCTACCCTCTGCTGTCGGATCAATGGCATTTATAACAATGCCGACAATACTTCCAAATATTATCCACGATAATATATCCATTCTACTTTTCCACCTTCTTTCTTCAAAATGATGTTATTTCGCAATTTTGCCTTGTCTGGATTTTCCTCCAAGACGTCCGGCTTTTCTTGCTTCATCACTTGTCCATTTGTGAGCAGTACCTTTCGCGTGAGCGGCTCTTCCGCCTTTACTGGCAATCATTCGTTGTTTATCCTTACTCATTGACGCAAAACCTCGTCCTTTTGTTTTTGTATTTGTCATCGTGTCACCTCCTTTCTTTGGGTATATACTGTATTATTGAATGGTATAATTCCAAAATGAATTATAGAGCAATTTTAGTAAAATACAATAAGAGAAGGACAATGAAAACGTAAGGATAATGCAAGAGATTGTTTTTTGATTATGATTGTAAGAAAATACGTAAAATTTTTACAATCGAACGAGATTGATTATGTGATTTCAGTAAGAAATTAGCTGTACTGTTGACTGGCTATTGAAAAGTATGTTAGTATGAAAGACACATCATCCATATACAATGAATATTATTTTTGGATGTGGAAGGAGGTGATATCATGATTAAAAAAGCAGCAATCGCAACAGGGTTATTTACCGTTAGTGCATTAGCATCAGCGACAATGACCTTTGCGCAAACAGCAACCCAACCACCAACACCAACGAGTGCAACAACAGTAACAGCTACACCGGCACCAACGACAACATCGACTGTGCCTAATGCGGCACCGGCGACCGGAAGAGCAAACTAATGTTGTTCTTAAAAAGTTGTTTAGAGAATGGGGCAAGGTGTTTTTATGAGTAATTGGTATATCTTGCCCCATTTTTGCAAATAATTATGAAAAAAATATTTATCGTACTACTTATTCTTCTTGGCGTTGGAAGTGGGACAATGTTCAGTCTTAATGCGTCAAAGAATGGTCAGCAATCTACAAAACAAGTATTATCTTCTCAATCACAACAAACAACAGCAAAGCCCGCTGATACTGCTTCCACACAAAAAACAACGGCTTTTGGTGTGCCGACGACATTGGAAATTCCATCTATCGGTGTTGATACTGATATCGAATCAGTAGGAAAGGATGCAACAGGCGCGATGGATGTTCCGAAAAATTTTAAAAATGCCGGCTGGTATAATCTGGGTGCAAAATTCGGTCAGGCCGGAAACGTCGTTCTTGCAGGTCACTATGATCGTGTTGACGGCTCTCCCGCGGCATTTTGGGATCTTCCTAAAGTAAAAATCGGCGATACGATACAGGTAGGGGATGCTGATGGTAATACGTTGAAATATACCGTTGTGAAGTTAGCAAATTATAAACATGATGCTTTCCCACTGGAGGAGGTTTTCGGAAGTACTTCGCAAAAGCGTCTGAATCTCATTACCTGTCAGGGAAAGTGGGATGAGAAAACAAAACTCTATTCGGAACGAATGGTTGTATATTCTGAGTTAGTGGAGTAATATAACAGTAATGTGATGAAGAAAAAAGTTTTGGTAGCAGAAGATGATAAAGCTATCACAGAGGTAGTTTCTATCATTTTAGAAAATGAGGGGTTTGAAGTTCTCACCGCAGAGCATAGTGACCACGTTTTCAAATCTGTTGATAAACATTCCCCCGCCGCAATTTTGCTCGATATTTGGTTGTTTGGTGAAGATGGGAGCAAAATTGCGAAAAAACTAAAAAATCAACCCCACTCAAAAAAGATACCTATTATAATGATGTCAGCAAATAGCGAAACCGAAAAGATAGCAAAGTCGTGTGGTGCTGATGATTTCCTCCTTAAACCATTTAACATTGACGATCTTGTCGTTGTCGTCAAGAAGCATATAAAAAGTTGACAGAATGGCTTCAAATTGGTACAGTGTAGGCCTAATGACCGTAAACATATAGTGAAGACAGTCATTGACAATTAGCAGAATATTTGATAGACTGCTAATCAGCAATAATTTATGGAAAGAGTAGTCCCAATAATCCCAATCAGAGACGGAATTATTTTCCCCAATACGGATTCAGTGTTGACGTTTGGACGTCCCAAGAGTCTTGCCGCGCTTGAATCAGCATTCCAAAATGAACGCATAGTCTGTTTTGTTTTGCAGAAGAACGCCAGACTTAATGATCCTACATCAGAAGATTTATACGAAATGGGAACCCTTGCTCGGATTGAGCGTATGATTCGTACAGATGGAGAAATAAACGCGCAGGTCAAAGGATTGTCACGAGTTAGAATTGAAGGCTACGAACGGCATGATTCGTATTTTATGGCAAAAGTTGTTGAAATCCCTGAAATTGTTGAAAAAACAGAAGAAATAAAGGCATTATGCAATCACCTCACCAATGAATTCCGAAAGGCAATGAATTTCGGTAAATCCGCTGACTTTCTTCTTTTTATGAATATCATGTCCGAGACTAATCCGGCGCAGCTTTCTGATTTAATCGCTTCTGCGCTTGAGCTGAAGCCTACAGAAAGACAGGAACTTCTGGAAATGCTTGATGTCAAACAGCGCTTGCAGAAGCTTACGGAGCTGTTGTCTAAGGAGATTAAAATATTGGAATTAGAACGAAGAATTGCTTCAAAAACGCAGGAGCGTTTCGAAAAAGGTGCTCGGGAAGCTATGCTTCGTGAAAGACTCCGCACCATTGAAGAAGAATTAGGCGAAAAAGAAGAAAATTCTGAAACAAAGACACTGCTGAATAAAATTAAAGAAGCAAAGATGCCTGCGGAAGTTGAAGAAAAAGCAAAGAAAGAGCTTACGAAACTGCAAAATATGAATCAATTCAATCCGGAAGCGGGGTATATCCGCAATTACCTCGATCTTATGGTCGCCCTTCCTTGGAGTAATGAAAGTAAAGACAGTTCCAATATCAAGTCAGCCGAAAAAATTCTTGATCAGGATCATTACGGGCTGCAGAAAGCAAAAGAGCGTATCATTGAATATTTGGCGGTGCACAAACTCTCCGGCAAGATGAAGGGGCCTATCCTTTGTTTTGCTGGCCCTCCGGGGGTCGGGAAGACCTCTATCGGTAAGTCAATCGCGCGTGCGCTTGGGAGAAAGTTTGTGCGTGTTTCATTGGGCGGGATTCGTGATGAAGCCGAGATCAGGGGGCATCGAAGGACATATGTCGGAGCGTTGCCGGGAAGAATTATTCAGGGAATTAAAGATAGCGGCACCAAAAATCCCGTGTTTATGCTCGATGAAATAGATAAAGTCGGTTCAGACTTCCGGGGAGATCCGTCGAGTGCGCTTCTGGAGGCTTTAGATCCGGAGCAGAACGGGCAATTTTCGGATCATTATCTTGAAGTACCCTTCGATCTCTCAAATGTGATGTTTATCACGACAGCAAACGTCTTGGATACCATTCCGCATGCGCTTCGTGATAGATTAGAAATTATCAACTTCTCAGGGTATACCCATCAGGAAAAGTTTAAGATCGCGCATGACTTCCTGCTTGATAAACAAATTGAGAATCATGGATTGAAAAAAACACAGGTTAATTTCACCGATGAAGCATTGCAGTTTGTCATTAATCATTACACGAGAGAAGCGGGTGTACGTAATCTCGAGCGTAAAATTGCCACTATTTTCAGAAAGATCGCTAAAAAAGTCGCGGAAGGTGAGAAAGAAAAGATTACCGTTACAAGTGAAGATATACCAAAGTATCTCGGTCCGAAGAAGTTCCATGGCAATATCATGGAGAAAAAGGATGAAATCGGGCAGTCAACAGGTCTTGCGTGGACAGAGGCTGGGGGAGAAATTCTTTTTATCGAAGTTGCGCTGATGCCCGGCAAAGGTCAATTGACGCTCACCGGTCAGTTGGGGGACGTAATGAAAGAGTCAGCACAAGCTGCGTTATCCTTTATCCGTTCACACGCGCTTGAGCTTGGTATCCCGGATAAAACATTTCAAAAGACAGATATCCATGTCCATGTGCCGGAGGGTGCCGTGCCCAAAGACGGTCCATCCGCGGGGCTTGCTATTACGACGGCGATTGTTTCGGCACTTACGAAGAAACCGGTAAATCGCAAAATAGCTATGACAGGTGAGGTCACTCTCCGAGGTCGGGCGCTTGAAATTGGCGGTGTCAAAGAAAAAGTGATCGCGGCGCATCGCGCAGGTATCAAGACCATCATTTTGCCCAAAGACAATGAAAAAGATCTTGAAGATATACCAAAGGAAGTACTTAAGGATCTGCATTTTGAATTTGTTGAGAAAGCGGATGAGGTGCTGGCAATTGCGCTTGTTAAACAGAAAGCAAAAGAAAAATCAGTAAAAAAAGTAAGAAATACAGCGAGAAATAGAAATGCTGCTATTGCTCCGGCAAACTGATTTCCCCCTTTTTTATTCATATGGTACAATAAGTCTAATGCAGCCGGCTTTTGTTAAGAAATTTGATTTTCGTGGCGTCTATGGAAAGGATTTAGTCGACAAAGACGCCTTTTACGTCGGACTTGCTATCCAGAAAATACTTCCTCTCAAAAAAGTGTTAGTCGGATGGGATACTCGAGCTTCTAGTGAACGATTGGCAATGAATTTTATGCAATCGTTTAAAAATTCCCAAATCGCCGTCTCATTTCTGGAAAAATGCCCCATTGACTATGTCACGACAGCGGCAAACGCGTTTGATTTTGATTATTCGGTTATGTTTACCGGCTCTCATAATACGTGGGAGTGGTCGGGAATGCTGATGCATACCAAAAGCGGTGTTTCCGTGCAGGGAGATCTGGTGACGCAAATAGTTGAGCAGTACAATGCGTCACTCCAGGTGCCGTACACTGAGCCGATGATTGATTTACTGCAGTATGAAGATTTTCAGCCGATGATTGAGGATGTGTATATGAAAAAGATTGCTGAAATTATACCGCTTGCGGAAATAAGTAATACGCTTCGTGTTTGTGTTGATGTCGGAGACGGATCAGGCTCACAGGCGCTTACGCTGCTTTCGCACTACCTCCCGCAGGTAAAATTTTTCCGTATTAATGATCGGGAACAATATGATGATGAGACACCGCATACCGCGGATCCTTCTGTGGCAGAAAATATGCAACAGCTTATCTCAGAAGTGCAAAAAAATGGCTACAATGCCGGCTTTGCGTTTGATAGTGATGCGGATCGGGTACTCGCTGTCGATGAAAAGGGCAATATACTTAATGGTTCCGTCTTGGGAGGTGCATTGATAGAAAGTTTACTTTCTCTCAATCGTCCTGTCAGTACTGTCGGCTATGCGGTAGAGTGTGGACCGGCGCTTCCTAATGCTGTCGTTTCATTGCGCGAGCGTGGGAAAAGCGTTAGTGCACTTCCTATTCCTGTCGGCAGATCATTACTGCGTGATATGATACGAAAAGGACAAGTGGATGTCGCTATTGAGAACGTAGGACACTTTTATATCAAAGATTTTTTCATGACGGATTCGGGTGTTTTTTCTTTGGCACTTTTACTCTACTGGATAACAAAATTTGGCGTGTTATCCGGGGTAGGAGAAAAATATCCCGATGGGCAGCGTATGAATTTTTCACTGCCCATTGTTGAAAAACAGGAAGAGCACAATGAAATATTGGCAGCGGAAATTAATAAAGGTATGACGAAAGAAATTCGAAAAATAACAGTGGATGGGCTTCGCTATGAGTTCTTGGAAAACAATAAAATTGTATCATGGTATGCTACCCGCCCTTCAGGATATGAGAAAGTAGAAAAATATTATTTCGGCTCTACGGATAGTGATGAATATTTGTATTTACAAAAAAAATTTGGAAAAGAATAACTATTGATGCCTGTGACATTCGCGAACCTTCCTCCTGAAATACAAAATGCCATTGAAACCCTGTTAGCGTGTCAGGAAAATACACTCTGGGTTGATCGTGCGCAGAAACTCCATGAGCACTATCAAACAAAAAAGAAAGGGACGAAAGGCTATATCAATGACATGGATGATGTTTTGGCGTATCTCGGGATGCGAGTTCCGGCAACGTATGCACAATTGTTCGGCGCCATGACGCAGGTGAAGGAAGTCCTTCCATCTTGGCAGCCAAAGAGTGTTTTGGATATCGGTTGCGGTCCGGGCACAGGGGTATGGGCGGCAAAAGCCGTCTGGGAGAGTATTGAAAGTGCGGTAGGCATCGATGAGCAGCGTGCATTTTTACAAGTTGGGGAGCGTTTGGCAGTGCAGACGGCTTTTGCCGCAGATTGTACATGGATAAAAAAAGATGTCAGATTCGGGATTGAAGAGCTAAGGGAAAGCGCAGATTTGGTTATACTGGGCAATGTTCTTAATGAACTCCATCCTGAGAAACAGGAAAAACTTCTCGGGCAGGCATTTAATGCCGCCAAAGGTGTGCTTATTATTGTCGAGCCGGGAACACCGGGTGGATGTCTGCTAGCGGGGAATTGTGCTGAAAAGATGCAACACGCCGGAGCACTTATTGCTCCGTATATCAATAATTCGTTTGTGATGGATCAGGAGTATTGGCTGCATTTTTCGCAGCGTTTTATCAGACCCGGTTTTCAGCGGAGGATACGCCAGCATATGCGTTCTTCTTCACAGATGGCATCTGATTGGGAAGACGCAAAATTTGCGTATACCGCAATTGCGAAGATTCCTGCTGAAATTACTCCATGGGGTAGATGTGTTGGACTTAGTGAAAAACAGAAAGGTTTTCTTACAATACCTTTACTTACTGCCGAGAAAATAACAAAAATGAAGGTATTTAAGCGGGATACAAGGCTATATCATTATGCAAAAGGCCTCAAATGGGGCGAGATTATTATGAATGAATATGATATGATAAGTATCTAATCAAAGATATGAGGTACCTAGTGCCGTCTTTCTTCAATATCTTTGTCAAATTTTTTTTATGAATAAAGTAGTAATTATTATCCTGTTATTATTGAGTTGTGCAGTGGGGTTATATGCGTATACACAGCTCGGTAAAGAAGAAACAAAGGTTGTACAGATGCCCAAAAATGCATCTGCCGAGCATCTATCGCCAACTGAGTTTCAGCAAGAACTTAGCTCAGGGAACTATCAATTAATTGATATCCGCACCCAGGAAGAATATATTGACGGCCATCTCAAAGGAGCTATTCAAAAAGACTATTATCAGACAGAAGAATTCAGAAAATATTTGGAATCATTGGATAAAAAGAAGAGTTATCTCATTTATTGTAGATCCGCGAAAAGATCAGGTGCAGCATTGGAAATAATGAAAGGAATGGGGTTTACTGATGTGAAAGATTTAGATGGGGGCTATAATGCATGGATATCTCAAGATCTTCCCATAGAAAAATAAACATTATAACGTTTTTGTAAGGAATTTATAAATACTCCAACTTGT
>CAZLSZ010000043.1:0-8844 GCA_964562445.1 uncultured Gammaproteobacteria bacterium | reverse complement strand
TAAGATGTGAAAGGATATATTGTAAAGAGGCTATTTGTACCATTATATCTTTTTGAGAAGAAAATGTCACTTCTCCGCCATCCTTCAGCTTTACGATATAATTTCCATCTTTACCTTTTTCAATAGATTTATAACTAATATTTTGCTTATGCAAACCTGTTTTCAGCTGTTCCGCTTTTGTATTTTTCTGACTTGCTTGGACAAATCCGATACTTGCAAGAGGACTGACATAATTACCTTTTTCAAATTTCACAACTGAGGTCATAACACCCAAACCGGCAATTAACCCGATAAGCCCCACACATAAAAAAATATATGCAAGCATTCTTTTATAGATTCTTTTTTGTTTTCGTTCAGGATTTTTCTTTAACATCTTTTATAACAGCAATTATTTTTTGCGCTGCGTCGGTATGGATCAAATCATGCGCTTCCCTAGCGTGTTCTTTATACGTCGGTAAATCGACAATCATATCCTGTATGGTCTCTAAAAAATTCCTTGCAGTAAGAGATTCCTGATCCGCATATTTTCCTATGCCTACGCGCTGGACAAACAAAGCGTTTTCTTTCTGGTCGCCTTTCTGTCCATACGGTAGTGGGATAAGCAGACAGGGCTTCCCCAAATATAATAATTCTGTGACAGTATTGATCCCGGCACGTGAAATCACAAGATCAGCAGCTTGCATGAGCTGTACGACATTGTCAGGTGAAATAAATTTCTTTACAACATAGCGTTTTCGTAATTCCTCGGGAAAGTCCTCTGCCTTCTCAGACAATCGATGAAAATCTCTATATTCCTGCGCGTCCCCTGTCTGATGAATGACATAATATGATTCCAACAACTTTTCCAAACATCCTTCTACCAGCTTATTTATGCCGTGCGCGCCGCCGCTTCCTCCGGTAATATATATCGTCGGTCGTGATGCCTGTTGATTGGAGCTCTCTTTCAATGCCGCAAGAAACTCCTCTCGGATAGGATTGCCGGTAAAAACAATTTTTTTCTTGGGGAAATATTTTCGGGATGCTTCCCACGATATACAGACCTTATCCGCAATTTTACTCACGATCTTATTGGCAAGTCCTGCATGAAGTATCTGCTCATGCACGACCACCGGAATTCTAAACGCTTTTGCCGCGAAGGCCACAGGCACTGTCACATATCCTCCAAATGAAAGTACAACATCCGGATTATATTCCTTCACAATACGCAATGCCTGCACACCGCCCACGGGTACTTTCATAAGAGAAGCTGCTGTCCTTTTGGAAAATTTCCTCTGAAGTCTGCCCGATGTGATGGTTTTGAAAGGAATACTCAACTGCTGTGCTGTCTGGTATTCAAGAGACAATGCGCTATCTCCTTCAAATGCATATTTACGCCCGACAATCAAAACATGCCAATCCTGCGGAAGTTGCTTTATCACAGCAAAAGCAGGGGAAAAATGACCACCGCCACCGACCGCAATTAATAGTTTCATATACTCAGTATATCATTATTGCAATATTGTGATATGGTTTAATTTAGACAGCGTTCTTGCGGATATTTAATAAGATACCTATTGCTGCCAGATCAATAACAAGCGCTGATCCCCCGTATGATATAAACGGAAGCGGTACCCCCGTCAGCGGCACGAGAGCAGTCATGGCAGCCAAATTAATAACTGCCTGAATACCTATAAACGAAATGATTCCGCCCGCGAGGAGCTTACCAAACTTGTCCCTCGCCTTGGACGCGATAAAAATTCCCCTCCAGATAAACGCGATATACACAAGGATCAATGTCACCGCACCGATAAAACCGAACTCTTCGGCTATAATAGGGAAAATTGAGTCCGTCACATTTTCCGGCAGATATGCGTATTTCTGAAGAGAATTCCCTACTCCCAATCCAAATATGCCTCCTGAACCGAGAGCTATGAGAATTTGTTGGACATGATATGATGTCGTATCAAGCGAATTTCCTAAATTCAAAAAACTCGTTAATCGGGATAAACGATATGGTGCTGAAATAATATACATAAATCCTCCCAAAGCGATCACAGGAGCCGCAAAAAAGAATGTCTTGAGACTTCCTCCAGAAAGAAAATAAACTACCGCCGATTCAAAAAGAATGATAGACGCAGTACCCAAATCAGGCTCCATCATTACCAAAAAAAGAATAGCACCCATCAATAAAAGAAATGAACTAAGTCGTCCTTTCTCTTTATGAGAAAACCATGCCGCGAGATAAATAGATAATCCTAATTTCACAAATTCAGCCGGTTGCAGACTAAAAAAACCGAAATCTACCCACCTATTTGCGCCCAATGCTCCGGCACCGATTCCGGGTACAAAAACTAATATCAACAATCCCAATGCGGCAATCAGAGAAGGAAGCGCTAAATTATACAGCACACGGTAATCAAGCTTATAAAAAAAATACAATGCTCCGCTTCCTATACTACACCACATTATCTGATCTTTGATAAATTTATACTTATCACCGAAAAGATTGTACGCGATAACTGAGGAAGAGTTATAAATCATGAGCAAACCAAAAAGAGTCAATGACAGCACGAGAAGAAAAAGAATAATATCAAATTTACCGGAGCCAACTTTTTTAATTCCGAAACGGTATTTCATGTGAGCAGTATTATTAAACTAAAGCAATAAAAATACCGAGGATAGCAAGCAAAAGCCCTGTCACCCAGGCACGCATTACAATCTTCGGTTCTTCCCACCCTATTTTTTGTAAATAAAGGTGAAACGGCGCGACAGGTAATAATTTACGTCCGAGAAATTTCTTTCCCAAAAGCTGAATGGAAGATGAAGCAATTTCGAGGACGAAAACACCGCCGATAATGACCAATGCCAATACCTTACCTGTCAGTAATCCCGTGATCGCGAGAGCTGCTCCCAATGATAATGAACCGACATCCCCAAGCCAAATTCTTGCTTTATACGTATTAAAGTAGAGAAACGCGATCACGCTGCCTATCAATACAGCGATAAATATCCCCAGAGGCTGGTCCACCACTACGGAATTAATGGCCATAAACGCGACAAGACAAATTACAAGCAGACCCGATGCAAGTCCATCCAGTCCATCGGTGATATTAAAAGCATTTACAAATGCCACGATAATAAATGCCGCGAAGGGTACATACATAAAGCCGAGGAATAATTTGCCTATCCCATGGATAAAAATAAAATCATAATGCAGTTGGGAGTAAAATACCCACGCGATGATGAATGCCAATACCCATTGGATAACAAATTTATGCCGCATCCGGAGGCCAAAAAATTTCTCTTTGCCGGGGACCATCTTTTTTAAATCGTCATAAAAACCTAAAGCGCCGAAGCTGATAAATCCAAAGAGGATAATAAAAATTTCCCAAGGATTACTATTGAGATTAAAAATGCCATATGCCCACAATGTCCATGTCAAAACGACAATAATAATAAGGATGCCTCCGCCAAAAGGAGTACCTACTTTCCAAGAATTATACTTATCAAACGTGGGAGTTCTGTTATTAAACATATCACGCGTTACTTGTTTGTAACGGCGCAATTTCATTTTGTACAAAAAATCGATAAAAGGGATAATCAGAATTGCCGTGATAAGAAATGACGACAGCATCAAGCCCAACAGTTCTTTCATATCCTTATTATACTCCTTTTCTACGCATGGATACAATTGTTGAGGACTCCGCTGATATAACAAAAAGAACTATACCACTAAAGGCACCAATTCATTGAGGTTGGTAATTATAAAATCGGGAATGAAATCGTTCAATGCTTCCTGAGATTTGACATATCTCCCTCGCTTCATCCAAACAGTTATTAAAGAAATAGTATTTTTTTTCGCTTCCGCCAGCTGATCCAGTCGATCTTCCACAAAATATATGGCTTCCTTTTCAGTATACAGAGGAAATACATTTTTGTACGAAAGATGCTTTTGGGTAAATATATGAATATTTTCGGGAGCAAAATATTCATATATATCCGTATTATGTAATTTCTTCAGTTGAAAATCAGTCTCTCCCTGAGAAAGTATCCCCAATAATGCATGTTCGGATAATTTCTCAAGTGTATCCGGAACTTCTTTATAAAGAGAGTATTTTGTCAAATTTGAATCTTTAAATCGCTTTGTATTAAAAAGAGTATCATCAATATCCAGAAGAATTATTTTTTTATTTTTTTCCATAATGAAAAGTCACCCTGTACACGTTTGTATCACGTTTTACGAAACCAAGTTTTTCATACAAGCTATTACCGGCTCCTCTATTTGGACTCGACGTAAAATCCACATATGCCGCCCCTGATTCCTCACTATATCGTAATGCTGCCGTAAGCAGCTTTGTCCCAAGTCCCTGCTTGCGATATTGTCCATCTACCACCAAATCATCAAGATATGCTTTACGCACATAAGGAATTCTATATACCAGTACCATAACCATACCGACTATTTCATCAGTCGTTGTATCCCTCGCAGCGATAAGTGCATACATATCACTGTCAATCATCTCTTTTATATCGTTATCGGAAAGTTCCTGATAATTTTCTCCGATTTGTTGTGCTAATTTTCTGACAGATGCGGCAATACGAGGAGAAAACGATGTTATTTTTTCAATAATGATTGTATCAGTCATTTGTTACACACGTCCAAATTGGTAAAGAGCTCCTCAGCCTCCCGCAACTCTTCAGGAGTATTTACACCTCTCCACGGGATATGACCGACATTGATAGCTTCCAAAGGCAGCATATTACTGACTGCTAGATCGATAAGACGTGGTAAATAGTATTCTCCTGTCACACTGCTCTTTTCTATCTTTGGCAAGTACTCTTCCAAATAACTTTTTTTAAATATATAGCATGCGGGGTTTACCTCCGTTATCTGTCTTTGCTCATCTGTGGCATCTTTTTCTTCGACTATACCCAGCATTTTATCATTTTCATCACGTATCACTCTTCCCAAACCTTTAGGATTATGCACATTGATTGTCAACAATGTCGCGACAGCATCCGATGATGTATGCTTTGCAATCAATTTATGTAATATATCCTCTGTATAAAAAGCCGAATCATCACCCTGGATAACCAACACATCACTCACGTCAGATGGAATTTTTTCTAGCGCGCATGCTACCGCATGCGCTGTCCCTAATTGTTCAGACTGCTGAGCATATGCCACATTTGTGCCCTCAAGTGCTTTTTGCACGGATTCTTTCGCAAATCCCAGAACGATAACAACCGGCTCAATATGCATCTTATCCAGCCGCTCCACTGCATGACGGATAATCGGTTTATTACCCAAGAGCATTGTCACCTTATTACTATCTTCCATACCCATACGGGTACCTTTTCCTGCGGCGAGAATAACTGCTCCTACATGTCGATTATTACTCATAATTCATCCTCAACAACTCGTTTTATTATACCACCTAGCTTAACAATCCGATTCTCGAAATCCTCATATCCGCGATCTAATTTTTCAATACCAAATATCGTGGATTCTCCCTTCGCAACTAATGCAGCAATGACGATTGCCGCTCCCGCTCTGAGATCCACCATTGTGGCAATTGCGTTATGCAAACGAGCCGGTCCGGTAATTTCTACCGCGTGATAAAATTCAGGATTATCATCTGTCAGATTAAAATTATATACTTCTTCAGGATTGGAAATTTTGGGATTATACAATCGTGCCTTTGCACCCATCTTCTGCAAATCCTTGATATAGCCAAATTTATTTTCAAATACTGTTTCATGGATGACTGACTTTCCTTTTGCCTGCGTCATAAGAATTGCCCAAGGAGCCTGCCAATCCGTCATAAATCCGGGATGCGGGGTTGTTTCAACATCAACAGCGACAACAGATCCCTTATAAAAGAATCGTATTCCTTCGGCTGTTTCCTCATAACCGCCATTTGCTTTTTCAAATCGTGTAAGGAATTCAGCAATTTTTTCTTTTGTCACACCTTGCACCAAAATATCTCCCTTGGTAGCGACCGCGGCAATAGCAAACGTTACCACTTCATTTCTATCAGGGAGAATTGTGTATGTGCCGCCATGCAGCGTTTCTACTCCTTCAATTTCAATCACACGATGTTTTGTACGTTGAATCTTCGCCCCCATGGTATTGAGGAGCGCAATTAATTCATCAATTTCAGGCTCTTCCGCAGCATTTTCAAGAATCGTTTTGCCCTTTGCAAGAACGGCTGCAATAATAAGAGTCTCAGTACCTGTATGGGTATTTTTCTGAAATCGTATGGTCGCGCCGTGCAATCCCTCAGCTTTGGCATGAAAATAACCATCTTCACTCCGATACACGATATTTGCTCCCATTTTGTTGAGGCCATTTACTAAACGATCAATTGGCCTTGCTCCCAGACGGCAGCCTCCGGGATTGGGAATAATTGCCTCACCTGTCCTGAGTAGCAGCGGAGCCAGAAACATAAAAGAAGTTCTAATCTTTGCAGCCGTTTCAAGGGATAGTTCATTTTTGAGCACTTTTTGTATCTGAATTGTGACGGTATGATCTTCCAGTTTTACTTTACCTCCCAATTCCTGAATCATATCAAGCATGACAAAAAAATCCGCGATAAGCGGTACATTTTTAATAACTACCTCTTCTTCTGTCAGACATGCCGCGATAAGCGTTTTTAACGCGACATTCTTTGCACCGGAAACGCGCACAGTTCCTTTCAGCGCGTTTCCGCCTGTAATAACAAATTTTTCCATATTTATAAATTCTCCACTCGTTTTTTTCCTTCTTTTTCCCTCCAAGCGACGGCTTCTTCTCCACGCTCCCATAAAATTTTCTTATCCTGCGTACGCAATCGAAACACTGCGGATAAAATAATATCCTCAGTCTTTTCCCACATTTCATCAGTATACACGAAATGCGGCAGTTCTTGAGTAAAAGATTGGATTTTTCCGTCTTTCCCCAAAATACTAATGGATTGGAGCGCATTATTCAAGAGCAAATATTTGGGGATATACTTCGCATTGGTATAAATCGCCCCACCGATTGTCCCCGGAAGGCCAAGTTGATACTCCAGTCCTTCCAATCCTTCTTCAATAGTATAACGGACAAGTTGATTGACATTTACTCCTGACTCCGCATATACAAGCACTTGTTCATCAGCGTTTTCTTGCTGTCTCCGGCCGCCCTTTATGCCCACTGTATCAAATTTTCTGCATGAATTTTTTATGACAAGCCCTTTTATTTTTTTATCAGATTTGATTCGGGAACCGCCGCCGAGAATATATACGGGAAGTTTTTCGCCACGCGCGGCATTAATTACTTTTATAAACATATGCGGATTATCAATTTCCAGATAGTATTGTGCTATTTGTACCGATTTCAGGATAGTATGAGTAAAGAGAGGTTCATCGTGTAATATTCTTTTTTCCCCGACAATTGCTTCGAGCTTTTCTGTAATATCTGCCATACCCTAATTATTGAAAACGCAGTTTGTTATGAATTGTATAGATATCTCCCGCTCCCATCGTTATAAGAACTGTATCGGAGCGGAATCTGCTTTTATTGATGTATTGTACCACATCCTCCAATGTTGGCTGATACATAACGGATCGATGATGAGAAAGCAGTGCCGAAACTAATTTTTGGGAAGAAACAGTCTCATCAGGCTCTTCACGCAAAGAAGCAAAAATATCAGAAACAACCACAGCATCTACAGCCTCAAATGCATCCATAAATTCCTCAAACAATTTTTTTGTACGAGAATACGTATGCGGTTGGAAAAAACAGATTATTTTCTTTTTTGGATATTGTTTTCTCAATCCTCCCAATGTTTTACGAATTTCCGTAGGATGATGCGCATAATCATCATATGCCAATGCGCCGGATGCGAGCTCGCCGATATATTCCAATCGTCTTTTCGAGCCGCGAAAAGCAAGCAGTCCCTTTTTTATTTTTTCCAAACTCAATCCGCATTCTTTCGCCGCAATCAGAGCAGCAAGCGCGTTGAGCGCGTTATGATCTCCCGCGACACGTATCACAAATTCCCCCAGCCCTACACCCCGCGCTTTTACCCAAAAAAATGTCTGTTCACCTGAGATATGCACACGTTCGAGTATATATTCATTTTCACCACCAAACCCATATGTAATAACAGGCTTGCCATATTCTTTCAACAATTCCTTGACTTGGGGATCATCACCAAAGGCAATCAATGCCCCATTTGCCGGCAGTTTATTTGCGAAAGACAAAAACGCACTACGAACGTCATCAATCGTCGGATATATATCAGGATGATCATGCTCAATATTAGTCACAATAATCATTTTCGGCTGCTGCCAAAGAAACCGTGCACGTTTATCATGATGCGGCTCAGTGGCGTATTCATCGGCTTCCACGACAAAATATCTTCCTTTCCCCAGATGCCCCGGTACGCCCAACGAACTGACATCTCCCGTACCGATAATATATGACGGATCTAAATTGTTTTCATTAAAAATTGTCGCGAGAATCGCTGTCGTAGTCGTCTTGCCATGTGTACCCGCGACAGAAATTGTGGTAAATGTCCGATCAAACAATGTCCCTCGAGTAAATATTCCTGTCGCTTCACCGGCAGACATCACCGGAATATTTTTTATTTTTGCCGCGACAACTTCAGGATTGTCATAGCCGCCATGAGCTCCGGTAGTAACAACTAGATCAGGATTGGTAATATGCTCACTGGAAAATCCGACAAGCGGAGTGATTTTTGCTTTTTTAAGCGCGGCATCGGTGATAAACTCCTGCGCGATATCAGAACCGGTCACTTTCCATCCCGCGTCTTTGGCAATAAGCGCAAGCGGTGTCATATTTGTCCCTTTTATACCGACAAAATGAATATATTTCTT
>CAZLSZ010000042.1:3555-9750 GCA_964562445.1 uncultured Gammaproteobacteria bacterium | reverse complement strand
GCATTTTTTTGCGTTTTCTCAAATTCCTTTACTACCTCATCTGATTTTATTTGCGTAAAACCTTTTGCCTCCCACATTTTAAGATAAATGATAAACTCATAAAATCCCATGAGCACAGATAAAGCCAATCCATGAAATCCATCCCGATACCCCCGACGCGCGAAATATCTACTGAGAAATTCCTGAAATGAATTTTCAATTGCAGTCTTCCAAACAAAAGCCTGTCCATTTGCCAACCGTTCGCGTGCGCTCACAGTTGTATACGAATCGAGTTTGCTGAGAAATTGCGAAATAGAATGATAATTATAGTGAAGAAGTGCCAAATTCTTTTCCGCATCGAGGTCAATCAATCTTCCTTTTGCTTCAGGCTCACTATGGATAACATCCGACCAAACAACAGCATCATTTTTGAAAAAACGTAGATTATAATCAGGCCACCAGCCAGTATTCTCTATCCATGCATTAAAAATGATGTTTTTTCGGGGAATCCGTACACCGATAATATTCTCATCCCCAACAACCTTCTGCAACTTTTCTGCTAATTGCTTTGGTATCCGCTCATCAGCATCAAGTATCAGAATCCAATCACTCTTCGCTTTAGAAATTGCATAATTCCGTGTAGGTTCCACATATCCTGTATTTTTATGATGATAAATATTTTTGGTATATTTCTGAGCTATTGCAACAGTATTATCAGTAGAGCCGTCATCTACTACCACAATTTCATCTGCCCATTTCGCGGATTCCAAACAATCTTTTATATTCTTTTCTTCGTTATAACAGGTTACAATAACGGAAATAGTATTTTTCATTTTTTCTTTACAATAAACGATTTCATTTCAAACAGCTCCTTTTTTGAGACGATATAAAAAGATCCAAAATAGCTGATCATACCAATAATAATCACTACTACTACACTTAGCATATCACGAACGAATATATTTGTCCCTGTCCATACAATGCTACTCATCAAAAGTGTACATACGAGTGGTTTGTAGATACTATTCCAGAACGAAAAAACTACATACTTTTTTACAAGATATATCGTATATCCAATCGTTAATGACACGATAAACGAAGCCAATGCGACACCATTATATCCCATTACATAAATCAACGAGGGTGTAAGTATCCACGTTGCGGCAGTCCACACAACCATAAGCCATAACGTCGTTTTAACTTTTCCCGTAGCATCGAGCACATTCACCAAGATGCCTGAGAGTGATGAAACCGCGGCATTGAGACAAAAGAAAATAAGGCTCAATGCCGCGGGCTCCCATTTTGCATGCCACTGCGGGATATAATGAATAATACTGGGCCCCAATATTATTAACCCTGCAAGTGTAGGGAACATGAGAGCACTTACAAAAAACAAAGACTTTTCTATTGCGTGGCGTAATACAGTATTATTCTCCTGTAAACGTGAATATGTCGAAAACGTTACCTTGGTAACACTATCAACAATATATCTATATGCCAGAAATGCGATTCGTTGTCCAAATCCTATGTATCCAATTTCAGTAAATGATAAAAACTTTGTGAGAATTACCGTAAGTAAATCATCTTTTATCGTCGCCAGTATATTTTTTGCCTGAAATTGTGCTCCGAATTTAAGGTGAGTCAAAGATTCACGATCGATTCCCAATCCGATCTTCCATGGAGATATATAATAATAAATTGGAAGTCCTACCAAACTCGAGATCAAAAATGCATAGGTATAGCTGCTGATTCTGAAACCATTTAGGATCAATACTATTAATAAAATATTAAATACTAACGATTCTGCTATTTGTGGAATAATGAGTTTTTGATATTGAATCTTTCTCTCTAAAAGGATCGAGGGAATAGTCTTAAATGAAGAAATAAATATTGTAGCAACTAGCGCTAATAAAAGTCCTTCTCCCGCCTCACCTATCTTAAAATATGTACTAATTTGATTTCGGAAAAGAAAAATTATCAGTAAAATCAGCAATGTTATCCCTGCCTGTAAAGTGAAACTCGTTTTAAGATCATTATGGGTTAGTTCACTTTTTTTCTGAATTAATGCCGCTCCTAACCCGAAATCTGTAAAAAAACTAATAATACGCTGAATCGCTATTACGGCAACATATATCCCGACATCTGAAGGAACGAGTACACTAAGGATAATGAGAGATGCAACTATTTGAATAATTTGCAGTACAAATGTACGGGAAATAAGTGCCAGAACAGATTTAATCGAGGATTTCCCAAGCTGTAAAATATCAACATCATTCATATCATTTCTTTCGTAATATCTCCCACGGTCTTGTACGAAGTAGTCGTGTCATTACCTGAATATCACCTGATATTGTTGAAATAAGACGTACTGTCGATCCGGGATTATCCACCCAGTGAACAGGCTCTTCATATATTTTATATCCGCTTTTCTCTGCGACAATAAGCATCTCTCCATCAAAAAACCAATTATTATCTTTTATTACGGGTATGAGTTCATCAACTACCTTTTTTGAAACTGCTTTAAATCCACATTGTGCATCAGTAAAATGTGTATTGAAAAAAACCTTAATAAATACAAAATTTAATGCTCGAGATGTTATCTCTCGTAATAACGTTCTCCCCTCAACTCTTGCCCCTTCAGCAAGACGTGAACCAATGGCAATATCATATCCTTTCTGTAATGCATGCAGTAATTTGGGCAAATGAACTAAATCCGTTGATAAGTCCAGATCCATATATACGGAATAATCTGCATGTTCCTGGCTCCATACTCTTTTAATCGCGCGACCCCGTCCTTTTTGTTCAAGTCTATATAATGATATTTTCGGATGCTTATTGCATATATTCGCGGCGATCACAGGTGTATTATCACGGGATGCATTATCCGCAATCGTTATATGCCAATCATATGCTTTCAGATGTTTTTCACAAAATGACTTCAGCGTAAGTATGTTTTTTTCAAGCTCGTCTTCTTCATTATAGACGGGAACGGTTACCTCAACGGTTGGCTTTTTTGTGCTCATAATGTCTGCTTTGTAGATAGATTATACCAATAACCATAATGAGAACTCCAGTAAGAGATACATTGTTTGCAAATACTTCGATAGGTGTTTGTTCAAATTCTGCCGTAAGAGTATGTTTCCCTTGCGGGACTGATACGAGCAATCCTCTATTCAGTACTGTATACGAAACCTCTTTTTCATCGATATATACTTTCCAAGCAGGAAAATACGCAATCGGAAGCAATGCCAAAGAATGCTCTTTTGCATTTATTGCTACAGAATGTATATATGATGTGTCGCGTACTGTTCTATGATCAACATCGGGCGTATTGAACATAATTTTTTTATCAGAAATCTTTTTTTCTGATTTTGGTTTGGCAAAAGATCTAGGCATATATTCATCAGAGATTTTTGAAGTATTCCACCATATTTCCCGTTTATCAACATATGCTTCTGATGTTTTCGTTGTGATATGTGAGGGGACAAATATATTTTTATACGATACGATAATAGAAATAACACATATCGCTACAAATATATATTTTATATACTTAGGGAATATCGAAATAATTGCTCCTCCAACAAATGAAAGGAAAAATACGACTAATAACAAAAATCTCCACGGAAACTGAAAAAATGCCATCTGCGGAAGCAGGTCCCAAACAAACTTTGAATAATCTAACAACAAAAATACCGACAAGATGGCACCAATTACTCCCAGAACCAATGCATATCTTTTTTCTTTGCCACGAATAAAAAATACTGAAAGGAGGGACAATACTGCTATAATTAATCCTACTTTCCCAATCTTAAACGACATTCCATCCATACATCCGGGCGCGGATCCTCCATATCCCCAGGGGCTGGCAATAAGCTGCGATACACATACAAAATGATCTTTATAATCAGATCCTCCACCAACAACTGATAACACATTTGTATATTTCATCTCTACCGTTGCAGGTAACCAATAAAATGCGGATACCATTATACCCAATAATAGACTTACAAAAAGAAACAAAGCATTTCTTTTCCGCCTGCTAGTTAATAGGATAAATAAGAAAAGAGCGAATGTAAAAAGAAAAGGTGTAATCATAAATGCTGTCAGATTATGTGAAATAATAACTAAACCATAACTCATTGCCGTTATACAGACAGACAACCATAGCCTTCGATTACGTAATTGAGAAGTCTTCTCGAGATATAACAACTTATAAATTCTATATAATCCCCAAAATACAAAAGGAACAAGTCCATACCCCCAAAGCTCACCTACCGCACCCCGCACATAGATATTTATAGCGTGATATGGAGCATATACATACAAAAGCGCAGAAACTATTGCGCCGCTTTTTCCCCAAAATTCCTTTGCAAGAAGATACATGGAAAAAGCGGCGCATAAAGTCCCCAAACCAATCATAATCTTTGTCGCGGTCAAACTATCAAAGCCGATCACATCAAAAAAACCACCAACATAGTACGCAAATGGTGCATAGAAATTAAAAATCGGATAGCCATATCCGTATCCTAAATCAGGCACCCAACGTACAGGGAAAATGCCTTCTGACAGAACAATCGCCATTTGATTTACTCTCGCAACCTGCGTATCATCATGAATAGGGAAAAAACCGTCCTTGAATAGTGGTAATATCGTAAAAACAGAAAATAAAAATACTAAAAGAAATCCGCTTACTTTATTCAATAGTTGTCTTTGCATAGTTATTGGGGCAGTACTTTATATAATGTCGCGTATACATTTTCTGATTTTTTATATTGCAGTACTTTTGTTACCGGCCAGCTCTTTGGCACGAGACCTGTCCCTTCGCATGCACCACATGATTGATAAAAATAAACATACGTCGGCATCTCTTTTGATTTTTCCAATAATCCCTGCGGAATTTGTTCATTTAGGGGCCAATACCCTTTTATCATGATATTCGGATTAGTTTTTGTATAGATCTCAAATGCGTAGGGCATCAGTCCGAATGTGCCCTGTGTCCCCACAAATATCTTTTTATCTTTTGCTTCATTTTGTAAATACGCGACACTTTCCTGCACACCTCCACCGGCAGACCATCCGAAGATCATCTGGTCCCTATCTCCCATCGCGATGGGAGCTTTGGTAATATTTTTTATAATGAGAAAGTCCGTTATAACAAACGCAAAGAGATAGACAAACAGAAGAAGCCCTCTGATCCATTTTTTTCTTGATAATGAGAGAAGAGTAGTCAACGCATATGCTCCGAGAATAAATAATGGCATAACCATAAATAATAGATAGCGGGGGTAGATAACTTTTCCGAAAAATGCCAATGCCATAAATGGGATAATAAACCATGCAAAAAGGAACAGTTTTTCACGCATGAATTTTTTGGAAATAATGAAGGAAGCAAGAATAAGTATAAGAAATGGTGTTGTCATATATTCAGATAACCATCCAATCATACCTTTCAGATTGCCGAGGACAAAGGCAAAAGGACTGCGAATCCATTCACTAAAAGAATAAATAAACGTGAGATTCTTCTGTCCGACAATATAATAAAATGGCGATAACCGCATAACCAACGCGATTGCATTGGCAATTATCACAGCTACAATGAGAAACAACAAATACTTTCCTAATCTCTTTTTGTCCAATCTTTTTTTAAACGGATACAGTAAAAAAGAAAAGGGTAAAAGAATAAATGCAAATTGCGCACTGCTTTTGGTAAGTAGTCCCCCTCCGACAATCATCCCGAAAATCATTGCAATATCCAAACGGACATGACGGACGAGTAAAACTGTAAAATACATCGACCAAATAATAAACATCGCGATGAGAGAGTCATACAGAGCCATACGATCATACAATAAACTAAAAGGAGATATGACATAGATAAACGAACTCATCAATCCAATTCGAGTACTTTTAAAGAGCTCTCTCCCGAGGAGGAATATCCCCACTAACGAACCCAACCCCGCGATGACTGATACCATTCTCCCGGCGATAAGCGGATCCTTAAAAAGACTCAAAAGAATCATCGCAATCCAGATATATAATGGTTGCTTTCCATCTGTAAGAGAAATAAACCTCCATGAGGCATCATCATGCGCAATTTGTGCCCAGCGGATGTAAATGGCTTCATCCGTAAAAATAGGAAGTGAAGAGAGATTACTAAGGCGTGTAAGGAAATACAATAGAAGAATACCAGTAGCAATAAGGATGATGCGATTG
>CAZLSZ010000042.1:0-3545 GCA_964562445.1 uncultured Gammaproteobacteria bacterium | reverse complement strand
CGAATATATTGCATATCCATATTATACTCAACGCCTATACCCCAGGGCAATAAGCTTGTGTATACTGACTTTTTTATAAAAAAGTGTCAGGTATACAGGGACAAAAAGCAGCATATATTGTACCACTCCCCATATCGGAGCAGGTCCACTCACTCTATAGATAAACCATAGGAGTGGATAAGCAAATAGTGACGTAAATGACAGTAATAGTGTCATATTACGTAAATGCATATTCGTTATGAAAGGAATAACAGATAAACTCCATAAGACATACCAATTCCAATAGGCACTATTAATAAAAAACAAATAGAGTAGTACGATAAACGCATATGATTCTAACGGCGTATCCTTTGTTTTTAGATAGCGAATACAATAATAGATACAAAAGATAATAAAGACAATTAACAAGTATTTATTCATAAAGGGCAGATATGCTGAAAAAATATTGGGCAAGGATTGCCAGTAGACGCTGTTATTAAACACAACACGCTGAATAAACTCTATAGGGGTAATCTGCATCGCAATAAAAAAGAAACTATTACTGATGATAAAAGTCATAAACATTTTTATTGCATCACGAAATGATTTATTTTTTATCAGTGTCAGTACGCAAAATACAAAAAGAATAATCGGTATAACTTTTACCTGTACAGCAAGCGCAAATAAGATACCGGCAAAATAGACAGATTTTTTAAGAAAAAAATAGAATGCAAGCAGCATAAAAAAGATCATGACTATGTCATTATGTCCCGACCCTGCTATCTCGAGGATGTATAACGGATTCCAAAAAAGCAATCGCATTGAACTGGCTACAGATTTATTTTTTATAAACATCAAAAGCATGTAGACGACAGCCATCGTCGCCAAAGAAAAAAGAAACGCAATAAATTTATAACCGATAATGAGGAGTACTAAATTATTGTGTTCTAACTTTGGCAGTAAATAATATAATGAGAAGTGAGTACCACCATAGATAGATGTCGTATCTTTCCAATCCGCTAATTTGCTGAATTTATCCTCTTGAAATGCAGCAGGTTTTACTTTCCAGATATTCTGATTATGCTCTGTCGCGACTCTCTCCGTGGACAAATACGAAAAAATATCCGTCGATAATATAGGATAAGAAAAAAACAGTATCACCTGAAAAAGTACCGCGAAAACAATAGTTATTTTTAACGAAATCTTCTGGCGCAATGAATATAAATAGCCGCCAACCGCGATAGTCGCGATCAATAGGAAAAGTAACGTCATTATGGAGTTAAGTCCGTGATGCAGAAGATACTCTCTCGTTGAAAACAGTGTGGGTTGTAAAAAGGTGTAAAAAAGGCTAATTCCTTTCAATGCACGAATATCTCTAAATAACAATATCCATGAAAGCACAGCAAAAGAGATATAGGAGAAAAGGAGAATCGGAATAAGTAATTTATTTATATTTTTTTTCATGTTCTTTTGCTCTTTTTTCCTTCTGTATCTTTTTCGCGAGCTTTATCTGATTATAGAAAAAAACTGCCGCTACAGTAAAGAAGGCAAGGGAATATCCCAAAAGATAAAGATCATTTAAAATAGAGGGTATAGGCGGATCCCAATTCCCTGTGAAGAGAAATGGGACATATGTCAGTGATGCAAAAAAAGTAATAATAAATAACGATACGGAGATGAAATATGATTCTGCTAATAGAGCAGCGTACGCGATTATCGGAATCAGATACCACGGTTGAAACATTCCTTTATATACTTCAACAACAACACCAACAATAATCGTTGCCAAAAAGAAATATGCAATTCCGATCCAATTAAGCAAAGCATTCTTTTTCTGCTTATAGAGTGCATAAAAGAAAATCGGGAAAAGAAAACCGGTCACAAATTTAATTCCTACAGACATTATAAATAGTATCGTTGAAGAGATAAGTTTTCGTTGCAGTAATAAATAAAACGCCAAAAGTGAAAATGCCATCATAACGATATCGATATGACTATTGACGAGGGATTCAATAATAATCAACGGATTCAATCCGAAAAATACTAATCCGAGGTTTTCTCTCTGAGGAGCAATCTTCTGCAAAATCTTCCCGATGGCATACACGGATACGATATATGATACTGCCGTCAATACTTTAAATAATAAAAATGTCGGAAGAAAATAGCCAAAACCAAGAAATGAGAATGGTATTGTCACAACCAACCACATCGGTCCATAGGGAAATGTTCGGTGTGTCCAATGCATAAATCCCAGCATCGGATCATTTGGGTAATCAAGTGCCTTATGCAGATATGGATTTTCATAATAATGAGTCAAAATCCGCGCGTCAAACATGTAATTGAAAATATCATGAGAAAAAGCCGTATACGAAAATGTAAAGATCACTGCGGCAGCGACAATACAATGCCAGATCATCTTTTTCTGTAATTTCTTTTTCCGCACATAATAAAGACTGATGCCGTATAACATATAAAAAACGGCCAAAAGAATGAGATAATACATCGTCGCGGTGGGTCTCTGAAAATACCCTATCTGCTGAAAAGATCGGACAATTTGTTGTAACGATTCATTCCTTGAAAGAGCAAGGCCTAAATCAATTTGAGTAAATGAATACAATAAAAAGACAATAAATAAGAGAAGATAAAGGGAAAATATAATTGATTCTCTTTTTGTATATGTCTTAAGAAAGGTACCCATAATCATCAGAAGAATTAGTCGTAGATCCCTTTTTGTATATTCTTTTTCATTGTCACGAGATCCATAACTCCCTGGACCGAATCTTTTACGGGATTTACTCTCCTTGTTTCAACATGCAGCCACTGAACGGTAACCTCTTTTACTCGATACTTATACTTCTTCGCAAGATACAATATTTCAATATCAAGTCCGAAGGTAATCGCCGTTCCTTTTACTGTTTTAAATCCTTTTTTTATTGATTTAAATTTTGTAAAAAGTTTTTCCGTTGCATCTGCGGTGAACATTTTGAATCCGCACTGGGTGTCTGTTATTTCAGGCATTCCGATAATAAGCTTACGGAGAAGAATCGCGCTCCGGGAAATACAAACACGTACACCGGGTGCTCCTTTTCTTTTGGTATTGCGCGAGCCAATCGCGATATCATACTTACCACTTTCTAAAAATGGCAACAGCTTATCAATTTCTTCAATTGGTGTCGCCTGATCCATGTCCGTAAACAATCGGTACTTTCCTTTCGCGGTGAGCATACCGGTCGTTACCGCACCTGCTTTACCGTAATGAGGATTTTTTATGAGTTTAAATGATGGATTGTCTTTAGCATATTTTTCAATAAATTCGACGCTACCATCAGTCGATCCGTCATCCGCGATGATCACCTCATATGCTATCTTTTTTTTCTCTAAAAAATGCTGTACTTTATCCAATACGCCCTTCTGGAGATTCGCCATTTCGTCATAACAAGGAATAACGATAGAAAGATATGGTCTATTCATGACTGTGCAATAAATGATCTTTATAGCATTATATACTTATTTTCATTGCCTTCCAAGCCTCAATAAGGTAAAATAACATAATCGCTTGGCCCCAT
>CAZLSZ010000041.1:4228-10407 GCA_964562445.1 uncultured Gammaproteobacteria bacterium | reverse complement strand
CCTGGGCTGTGGCTGAGTACATCGTCACGCATATGCAAAATGCTCCCAAAACACTTTTCGCGACGCATTATCATGAACTCCAGATGTTGGAAGAAAAATATCCCGATCAGATCAAAAATTATCATATGAGTGTCGCGGATCAGAACGGGGAGCCGATTTTTCTGCATACGTTGCAATATGGCGGCGCGTCGCATAGTTTCGGGGTTGCTGTCGCGAAACTCGCTGGGCTTCCTGATGAGGTGATTTTTCGAGCACGTGTACTGCTGGAAGATTTAGAGAAACGAAATACAACAAAAGCTCCTAAACAGGAAACACTCGCATTGTTTGACGATGATCTACCGATTCCCTCAGAGAGTGTGATTGCGGATAAACTTCTGCATAGAGAGATAGAACAGATTGATATTTCCCAGATGACACCCCTTGAAGCACTCAACAAGCTCGCGGAACTCAAAGAGAAATTACGTCTTCTTGCCCCTGAGAAGAAACAATTTGTAGACGGGGACTGAATCATGTTTTATAATCCTACTACTGCATGAATACGATCCATTCCCTCCCGCAATCCGTTATCGCAAAAATCGCTGCCGGAGAAGTCATTGAGCGGCCTGCGTATGCGGTGAAAGAACTCATTGAAAATAGTCTTGACGCGGGAGCGGACGTTATCACGATTGAACTTATAGAAAGCGGCATGGATGCGATCATCGTGACAGATAATGGTCACGGAATGAATCCAGACGATCTGAAAAAAAGTTATCTTCCACACACCACTAGTAAACTGAACGCTATTGAAGAATTGGATAGTCTGGTGACACATGGATTTCGCGGCGAAGCATTATCCAGTATCGCCGCGATCAGTGCTCTTGGTATCAAAAGCCGGACAAAAGAACAAGAGACAGGCATGTTTCTGAAAATACAAAAAGGAGTGATTGAAAAAGAGATCCCGTTTGGTATGCCTGTGGGGACGCAGGTCTCGGTGCATGATATTTTTGGATCGGTTCCCGCGCGTAAGAAATTTCTTAAATCCAAACGCATCGAATATCTGCATATTCTCGAAACTGTGCTCTCATTCGGGATGGCATATCCGCATGTGCAGTTTCTTCTCTTGAATAATACCAAAAAACGTATCAGCTTACCGCAGGCGCAGGATCGGCTCACACGTCTCACACAGATAATGGGAAAAGACAGTACTGATCAGTTGATTCCTGTCACGTATACTGACGCGTATCTCACGATAGAAGGGTATTTCGGGACACCGCAGGTAGTTTCAACCACGACAAGAAAACAGTACGTTTTTGTAAATAACAGGCGGATATATGATAAAGGGATCACCTTGGCCGTCAAAGAAGCATATGGCGCGCGGTTTGATAAAACATACCATCCGGTGTATCAATTGTTTCTGACATTGCCGAGTGATATGATAGATATCAATGTTCATCCCCGCAAAGAAGAGGTACGTTTCTATCACAAAGAGCAACTTCTTCAAACAATCAAAGAAGTCGTTGCGGGACAGCTTGCAAAGAATATTAGTGTCTATGATTCTCCCTGGAATAAAATCTGGAAGAATAGTACCCAAACATATGCAGGTCAGATTTTAAAAGATGAGGGTCTTCCTTGGAAATTACCGGAAGTAGTACAGGAGGGATCATATGTGCAGGTGCACAATCTCTATATCCTTGTTGAGACGAAAGACGGATTACTGTTTGTCGACCAGCATGCCGCGCATGAGCCGATTCTGTTTGCACAGTTTTCTCAAGCTTTCAACAAGAAAAAACAGACGATGGAGATCGTTTCACTGCCCAAAGCACATGTTTTCGAGACAGGACTTGAGGGAAAAGAACTCGTAATGACGTATCTGCCGCAGCTGCAAAAGCTCGGATTTATGGTCGAACACTATAAAAACAATCAGTTTATCCTCTCAGCCGTTCCTTTGTTAGTTCGTGATCGAAATTATACAGTGCTTATAGAGGAACTGCTGGAAAATCTTCGTGCGGAGAAGAAACCAACGGTAGACGCGTATACTCACAAGATGCTTACCTTTTTGGCCTGCCGTGGGGCAGTCAAAGCGGGCGAGGTGCTGACACAGGAGCAGATGATGGAACTCCTCACGCAGCTTGAGAAGACACCTCATAATACGACCTGCCCGCACGGCAGGCCCACAAAAATCTTTTTTGATAAACGAGCCCTCGACAGGATGTTCCAGCGGTAGTGTATGATACAATTCGTCATATGAGCATGACTGAACGAGGGGTACGACATGTTGAAGAGGAAAAGGTATCACATCCCACACATATCATCAAAACAGAAAGACCCACAGGTAAGGTAGACACACCTGCGTTTTCTCTCACAACAAACACTGATTTTTTTTCCTCACATCTCACAGATGCCGCGAATTTTCCAGACGGAGTATCAGCGGGTATGTTTCGTCTTGAAGCGCATGCAAAGACCGATGCAATAGCGGAGATCGTGCGAACGTCTGCAATAGATAAAAAAGGGTTGGTGGTGGTCGGGACACAATCGTCCTTAACCGGTGCAGCCGTCCCTAACGGCGAATATCTGCTGGACATGATACAGCTTAAACACATTTCTGATGTGCAAAAAAATGCGCAGGATGAAGATATTGTTTCCGTTCAGCCGGGGGTCACCTTTGATGAGCTTTCGCACAACCTGCGTGAGAATGGACTATTTCTGCCATCAGCCCCTACCTATGCTGAGGCAACAATCGGCGGCGGTGTCTCGACTGATGCGGGAGGTGCAAGAAGTTATAAATACGGTAAAATCCGAGATGCTGTTATGGGTGTGGAGATGGTGCTCGCGAATGGTGAGGTACTTCGTGCAAAGCGGGGTGAAGTCGTCTCACACCCACCCACAGAAACATACGAAAACGGCTATTTTGAGCTGGAGAATGCAACAGGTGAGCGAACGACTGTACCTGTCCCGACCTACACTATGCCGGATGTTCCTAAAGCTTCGGTAGGATACTATGCGCAGCCGCAGATGGACTTAGTGGATTTACTGATAGGATCGGAGGGGACACTGGGTGTTCTTACTGCAGTTGACCTGAAAGTCATTCCCGAGCCGCCGACGATGATGGCGCTTGTCGTGTGTGATACTGATGAGCAGGCATTTGCGCTCAACGCGAAACTCCGTGCGCAGGAAGCGGATAAACGAGAATCAGGGGAGCCCGGTGGGATCAGTGCGGTCGAGTTTATGGGCGCAGATGCTCGAAACCTTGCTCAGACGCATAGCGCGGATGTCCCCGGTTCGAGCGGTAACGCCCTTCTTTTGGTGCAGATAGAAACGCCTGATGAAGAAATGACATCAGTCGGACAGTTTTTACAACATTGTGAAGAAGTTGGTATAAATGTTGATGATGACAACCGACTATTTGGCGCGACATCGGATGATACCACGACAAAAGAACGGTTTATCGCGCTTCGAGAAAGCATCCCACAAGCAGTGAATGAAACGATTGCCCGACAAGGATTGTCCAAAGTCGCGGGAGATTATTGTGTCTCTCCGGAAAAGATATTGCAGATGAATACAATCGTTGGGGATGAGGGGAACGGACAGCAGTGTATTGTGTGGGGACACGGTGAAGGCAATCTGCATTATAACTTCCTCCCTGCATCAGCGGAAGATCGGCAGCAATGTGTGGCATCATTGGTGCGGGCTGGCAAAAGAATCATTACGGAGCTTGCAGGTGTGGGAAGTGCTGAACATGGGATAGGAAAGAATGCGATGAAACAGGAGTTGCTTTTTGAATTGAGAGGAGAAAAAGGAATTGCGGAAATGCGTGCGGTAAAACATGCCTTTGATCCCGATGGTCTTTTGGCAAGAGGGAATATTTTTTTATTGTAAAAACGACAGTATAACGCTTTGCAGTATTGGCTATGTGAGTTGACACCATAGTTGACACCAAATACTTTTAACTTGACAGCAGAATCTTCTACGCGATATAATCATGTATATGGATTTACAAGAAAAAATAATAGTGTTTGCGAGAAAAAATGATAAATTTAGAACGTCTGATTTGATGAGAGGGCTTTCATTGAAGCTTTCTCGTCAATATATTAGTAGTACGTTAAGCACAATGGTGCACAAGAATCGACTTGTTCGTGCTGGTTCGGGAGAGTTTGTTTATTATGCATTGCCGGAAAAGGTATCTGTACTAACCACTGGAATTAAAAAGAGATTAAAAAATGAAAAGTTGAACGAAGATATTATATATCAAGAGTTAGAAAATCAATCCCCCATAATAAAAAAACTTCCCGAAAATATTTCAAGTATTCTTTTTTATGCATTTACTGAGATGTTAAATAATGCGATCGACCACTCGCAATCCAAACATATCACCGTCGAATTATATAACAGCGATGGTGTTATAGAGTTTATTGTCAATGACGTTGGTATTGGCGTATTTCGAAATATTATGAAAAAAAGAAAGCTTTTATCAGAGATTGAAGCGATACAAGACTTGTTAAAAGGGAAAATAACGACTGCTCCGCAGGCGCATAGTGGCGAAGGGATATTTTTCACTTCAAAAGTTGGAGATGTCTTTACTCTGGAAAGTTTCGGATATAGACTTCGAGTTGATAATACTATCCCAGATGTATTTATTGAAAATATTGCTGATAAAAAGAAAGGAACTCGCGTGACGTTTCAATTATCTGTAGATTCAAAAAAACATCTTAATGATATATTCGAACAGTACCAGACTGATCCCAGTGAATATGCATTTGATAAAACAGAAGTTAAAGTAAAATTATATACCATGGGAACAATCTATATATCACGTTCACAAGCACGAAGAATTCTTTCAGGATTAGAAAAATTTAAAACAATTACGCTTGATTTTGATAACGTTCCCACGGTAGGACAAGCGTTTGCCGATGAAATATTCCGAGTTTTTCAGGCGAGACATCCAGAGATAGAAATAAAACCTATCAATATGGTAGATCCGGTTTTATTTATGATAAAGCGTGTAGAAAAACCAACATTTTCATGATGTATAAAGCTGACCCCTATTGATCGATTGCCAAGAATTGACAATTCCACTATAATAGTTGGAACTTTCATTCCCCGGATATCATTTAGGCTTGTGGTTTGAAGTATTTTACAAAAAAATGGATAAAATTATTATCAAAGGTGCTCGTGAGCATAACCTCAAAAATATTGACATGGAAATCCCCAAGAATAAACTTGTCGTGCTGACAGGCTTATCGGGAAGCGGGAAGTCTTCCCTCGCCTTTGATACCGTCTATGCCGAAGGACAACGGCGTTACGTGGAGAGTTTATCCTCCTACGCCCGGCAATTTCTCGGCACGATGAAAAAACCGGATGTTGACCTCATTGAAGGACTTTCGCCGGCAATTTCTATTGATCAAAAGTCAACAAGCCATAATCCCCGGTCAACAGTGGGGACGGTGACGGAGATTTATGACTATCTTAGGCTCCTTTTTGCCCGTGTGGGGCATCCACATTGTCCCAATTGCGGACGGGAAATTGCGCGTCAGTCCAAAGAACAGATTGTCGACTCAATATTGCGTCTGCCCCAATCACATAAAGAGGTCGGACGGAACGATATCCGCATCATGATCCTCGCGCCCCTTGTGAAAGATCGAAAAGGAGAATATATGGATTTATTTGCGAGTTTGAAAAAGCGGGGATACACAAAAGTGCGTATCGATAGGGTGATTTATGATTTGAATGATGATTTTACGCTGATTAAAACCAATAAACACACGATTGATTTGGTGATTGATACCATGACGCTTACCAAAGATACGGAAAAAACACGACTCTCAACTGATGCGGAGCAGGCATTACAATTCGGCGATGGGGAGATGATTGTCTCGATTATTAAGGATGCGTCATTTACGATTCCCGACAAACCCAAAGACATGGAAGATATTTTATTTTCGGAAAAATTTGCCTGTCCAGTTTGTAACATCTCACTTGCCGAGATTGAACCGCGTATCTTTTCATTCAACACCCCACACGGTGCGTGCCCATCCTGTGCCGGACTGGGGCGTGTCCTGAATGCTGATCCGGAGCTCATTTTTAATGATAATCTGACGATCCGTGAGGGTGGTATTGTCCCGTTTTTTAATATCACGACGCATGATACATGGTCGTCCCGCACATTCAAAACTTTTTGTGAGGAAAATAATATTCCCATGAAT
>CAZLSZ010000041.1:0-4218 GCA_964562445.1 uncultured Gammaproteobacteria bacterium | reverse complement strand
GGCAATTCGCGAGCCGTATCATGGCATCGCCAATGAATTAAAGAAAAAATATAACGAGTCCGAGTCCCAGTTTATTAAAACACAGATTGATAAATTTATGCGTTATGAAGTCTGTCCGACCTGTAACGGTGCCAGACTCAAAAAAGAGGCGCTGTCCATAACGCTGAAGGATAAGTCGATTCTGGACGTAACGAGTATGTCTATTGATAAGACACTTGCGTATGTCGATTCGCTTCCGGAAGTTATTGCCAAAAAAGAAGCAGAGATCAGTAAGATGATTTTGCGGGAGATCCGGGATCGGTTATCTTTTTTGGTTGCCGTCGGTTTGGATTATTTGACATTGGGGAGAACAGCCTCAACACTTTCAGGAGGCGAAGCACAGCGTATCCGTCTGGCTTCGCAAATCGGCACCGGCCTGACGGGGGTCTTGTATGTGCTGGATGAGCCCTCAATAGGGCTGCATCAGCGGGACAATACGAAACTCATTGATACGCTCAAGAAACTTCGGGATCTGGGCAATACCGTTTTGGTGGTAGAGCACGATCAGGATACGATGGAGGCATCAGACTATCTCTATGATTTTGGTCCTGCCGCGGGTACTCAAGGCGGAGAGATTGTCTCCCACGGAACAGTCGATGAGGTCAAAAAAGACCCCAAATCAGTAACAGGGAAGTATATCTCCGGGAAGAAAAAGATTACCGTTCATAAAGCGGTAAAAACGGAGGAAACACCGGAAATATATGTGCCTGAGTCGGAAACAAGTGTCGTGATTAAAAATGCTTCAGAGAATAATCTGAAACACATTGATGTGGAGTTTCCGTTACATAAACTCGTCGTCGTGACAGGTGTATCGGGAAGCGGTAAGTCAACACTTGTGAATGATATTCTCTTCCACGGATTGATGCAAAAAAAGAACGCGTTTCATCCGGAAAAACCGGGAAAGCACGATGAAATTCGTGGTTATGAACATATTAAAAATGTGTTCGCGATTGATCAGTCGCCGATCGGTAGAACGCCAAGGAGTAACGCCGCGACCTATACGGGAGCCTTTACCTATATCAGGCAGATTTTTGCCTCAACCAAAGAAGCAAAAATGCGTGGCTATGGACCCGGAAGATTCTCATTTAATGTAAAAGGTGGTCGCTGCGAAGCCTGCGAAGGCGAAGGACAGATCAAAATTGAAATGCAGTTCATGCCGGATGTATATATCACCTGCGAAGTCTGTGAAGGAAAGCAGTACAATCATGAAGCATTGGAAGTGCTGTTTAATGATAAAAGTATTGCTGATGTATTGGCGATGAGTGTGGAGGAGGCTGTGGAGTTCTTCGCATTTATGCCGGGTCTTGCGCATCGTTTGCAGACGCTCAAAGATGTCGGGCTATCATATATCAAACTCGGTCAGCCTGCGACGACACTTTCGGGAGGAGAGGCACAGCGTATCAAACTCGCGGCGGAATTATCCAAGCGCGGCAAAAACGCATTGTATGTCTTGGACGAACCGACCACTGGGCTGCATTTTGCTGACTTGGAAAAATTATTGTATGTCCTCAGAAGACTTGTGGATGTGGGAAATTCTGTGATCGTGATAGAACACAATCTGGACGTTATTAAAAATGCTGATCATGTGATTGATTTGGGTCCTGAAGGCGGAGAAAAAGGCGGCGAAGTGATCGCCACCGGTACGCCCGCGGAAATTGCTGCAAACCCACGATCCTGGACGGGAAAATTCCTCAAAAATGTACTAAAATAGAAGAGTATCTGAGAACCGTAATTAATAAAACGTCATCCCCGACTCCGATCGGGGATCTCTCAATTAACTAAACACATAGAACTTATAACAATTTTTTGTTTTTAGTTTTACGTTATGAGTTATTTAGAGATTCCCAGTCAAGCTGGGAATGACGATAATAGGTCGGGAACGATAACAAAGTTTCCTGATGACGGAAAAGATATTGGCAAAGGTTTTAAAAGTATGAAATTGTATTTCCATTGTATCGCGATTTTATTTGTCTTTTTCAGCATTTTTCTGCCTCGTCCTGCACATGCCGCGGGAAATTTTACGACAGATTATCATGTGACCTATACGATTGACGGAAGCGGTGTCACCCACGCGCAGGTCAATGTCACGCTTACCAATAGCACAACGCAGTATTACGCCTCGACATATAAAATGCAGATCGGTTTTGATGATATTACCAATGTGAGGGTGCAGGATAGCGGAGGGTCGATTCAGCCTCTTATGACCAAAAATCAGGAAGGGTATGCCATTGAGCTGAACTTTAATCAAAAAGCAGTCGGTATGGGAGCGAAACAATCGTTTGTTTTGGCGTTTGATACCTCAAAACTTGCTAGGCATTACGGAAAAATTTGGGAAATAGACATACCGGGGATTGCCAATCCTGATGATTTTTCTCAGTTTACGGTGGAATTAAAAGTGCCGCCGAATTTCGGACCTGCCTCGTATATAAAACCCAAACAAGCAAATAATAATACCCTTATTTTTACGAAAGAAAGCTTGGGGAAGTCTGGTATTTCTATCGCGTTTGGCGAAAAGCAAATTTATTCATATCGGTTGGTTTATCATCTGAAAAATCCGAATTTATATCCTATTGATACGGAAATTGCGCTCCCGCCAAGTACAAATTATCAACACGTCAGTCTCACTAATATCGTTCCTCGGCCGGATAATATCGTAGTAGATACTGACGGCAACTGGATAGCGAAGTATCACCTCGCCTCCACGCAGCAGATTGAGGTTGTGGCGGAGGGAAAGGCGGAAGTGTCACTCAAGCCGTCAGAAGTACCATTGAGTGCGGATGAGAAGAGACTCTACACACGAGGAGATATGTATTGGGAAACGACAGATCCAAAAATTCGTGAGTTGGCAGGACAACTGCGTACGCCGGAGGCAATTTACGCGTATGTGGTGAATACGCTCAAATATGATTTTAAACGAGTGACGGAAGAATCCTCTCGCCTTGGGCCGGCAAAAGCGCTGCAACAGCCTGATTCGGCAGTCTGCCGGGAATATACGGATCTTTTTATCGCTCTCGCGCGAGCGGCCGGCATTCCCGCGCGTGAGATTGACGGCTTCGCCTATACCGAGAACGCGCGGCAGCGGCCGCTCGCCCAACAAAAAGATATCCTGCATGTATGGCCGGAATATTATGATGAACAGAAAAAGACGTGGGTAATGGTTGATCCTACATGGGGGAGCACCACAGGGGGAGTGGACTACTTTGATGTGAATGATTTCGCGCATTTCGCGTTTGTGCGTAAGGGTGTCAGTAGTCAATTGCCGCTTCCCGCCGGAGCGTATGCAGGAGGTAATGCTGAAAAAGATGTCTTGGTGGATTTCGCTCCTGATGCCACCCTTGAGCAGAGTGTCATTAATGTCGAGAGCACGATTCCAGAGAAAGTCATGGCGGGTTTGCCGATAAAAGGTGAGCTGATCGTTACCAATACAACGACCACGTTTTCACCCTCGCAACTATTGTATATTTCCTCAACGAATTTATCTCCCAACATCCAAACAATCGCGACAGGAGGCATCCCGCCCTTCGGCCATGTCAGTATCCCCATTGCCTTCAAGCCGACATCCTTTTTGACAAACACCCAGGGTACCTATACAATACGTGTAGCCGGAGCCACAACGGAACATACCGTTCTATCGGCTCCTTTTTTTCTAACCCCATTGGGAGGAGGATTAATACTTGGAATTTTCGCGATCATCATATTCGTCATTACCATCAGAAGCTGGCGTGTACGTCTATCTCGACGAAGATGATACAGTCATCTATGTCGGCAAGGCAAAAAATCTCAAGGCTCGTGTCTCTTCATATTTTCTCAATACATCTTCCTTGGGTAGTAAAACTGCCGCACTTGTCGCAAAAATCCACAAGATTCGTGTAACTGTGGTTGAATCAGAACTGGAGGCCTTGCTGCTTGAGGCATTTTATATCAAGAAATGGAAGCCGAAATACAATATTAAGCTTACGGACAATAAGTCCTATGTAAAGATTCGTATCACCAAAAAAGATATCTATCCAAAGGTTCTGCTCGCTCGGATGCATGAAGAAAAAGATTCTGTGTATTTCGGTCCGTTTCCCAGCTCAAGCGCGGTGAAGCTTGTCCTTAAAACGATACGGCGTGTCTATCCGTTCCAATCCGTGCGAAACCACGCAAAACGTGTATGTTTGTATAACCATCTAGGATTAT
>CAZLSZ010000040.1:0-11007 GCA_964562445.1 uncultured Gammaproteobacteria bacterium | reverse complement strand
CCTTCTGCCTTACGGCAGGTGTCTACTCCTTCTCATCTTAGCATTCGGCTTCAGGTACTATTCGTACACGCCTCTTGCTGCGATGAGCGGAGGACTTCGCATTCCGCCACTTGGGCAAATAACGCAAAACTCAAAACAAATAACACTTTCAGTTCTTAGTTATTGAGAGATTGCTTCGTCATCGAGCTCAGCTCGACTCCTCGCAATGACAGAGCATTCAGAATGACAAAAACATCAGTCCTTCAAAGACGTATTTACGATTTTATCAGAAAGCACTTTACTTGACAATGGAGCGTGTTTTATGTGACTATAAAAAAGGAGTCATGCATAAATTTTTTCTTAGAACAGGACTTATTGTTATCGCACCCTTCTGTGTGATTATTTTGCTGATCGGTATCCTAACTATCCACATTTATATCCAAAATAAACCTACCCACAAAGTGCTTGGCAGCAGAACAGTAGCATACGCTGCATTACCCACATCACAAAATACTCTTACTGCCGAGATAACAGAGGCTGACGGTAGAGCAGAAAAGATTCGACAATTTCTCCATAGATACGGTTCTCCTCTGGAACCATACGCGGGCGATATAGTCACGGCAGCAGATGAGTATGGACTGGACCATCGATTGATTCCGGCTATCGCGATGCAGGAATCAAATCTTTGCAAAAGAATTCCTCATGGATCGAACAATTGTTGGGGATTTGGTATTTATGGAAAGCAAGTCAGGAGATTTACGGATTATAAGGAAGGAATTTATACAGTAACAAAAACATTAGCTACAAAATACAAAGGTCGCGGGCTCGTGACACCGAATCAAATAATGACGATGTATACCCCTTCCAGCAATGGTAGCTGGGCTCGAAGCGTCAACCATTTCATGGCAGAACTTGAGTAAGCCCCATTCGTCTTTTTTTCTTTATTTATAGTAGAATGTATATAGAAGTCTATCCATGATGCGAATTTAATACGAAAAATAATGAATTATTGGCCATTTTATCCACATTTGTCATAAAATGACAACAATCTCTTGACAAAACCCATAGTTTAGTGTATAATCCAACAAGATCCTTTGGTATGTGCCCAAAACACTTACGAGAGGATTTTTTTTGCTTAATATGCATCTCTTATGAAGAAAAGCCAAATACTTTTTCTTTCAGCCGCATTTATGCTCATAAATGCACTTTTCCCCCAAACGACACACGCGAATGGTGTGGGTGGTCATTCTGCCTCATTTAATAAACCGACAATATCATCTATCAAAACACTTAAAAACGATGATCGCGCGGAAATCCTGCAAAAATATCTTGAACAATATAATTCACCACTCGCACCACATGCACAGACGTTTATCGATGAAGCTGATAAAAATAATCTTGATTGGAAACTTGTCGCGTCTATCGCGGGTGTTGAATCCTACTACGGGCATATGATTCCTCCACACTCATACAATGGATGGGGATTTGGTGTATATGGGAATAACGTATTACGATTTAATTCATGGGATGCAGGCATCACTCACGTTTCAGAACAATTGCGAGCAAACTATCTGGGAAATCTGGATACCAATGTTTATGTGATTGGGAGAAAATACGCCTCAGATCCGAGATGGGCGATAAAGGTCACAAATTTTATGAATCAACTGGATGCTTATTACACCAAGCTCCAAAAACCTACCATTTCCCTTTCCCTCTAAATTGAGTATAATTTATTCGTCATTGCGATCCTGCAATGCAGGAGAAACAATCTCAAATAACTAAAATTAGTTATTTTGAGAGATTCCCGATCATGTCGGGAATGACAGTTTTAGGTGTTGAGTTATTTGCGGGCGTGGTGAAATGGTAGACACGCAAGGTTTAGGACCTTGTGGCAGTAATGCTGTGGGGGTTCAAGTCCCTTCGCCCGCACTCAAAATTGAAAAATGCATGGAGGTTCCCTGCCAGCAATGCTTACGCATAGCGTTAGCAGACGGGGAGTCGTCTCCCGGGCACAAAAACAAATGTGGTAGGCCTGCCTGCCGGCAGGCAGGGCACAACATGAGTCTCACTCGAGTAAAGATTAATAACAGATTAGAAACTAGGAAGTGAGGATTGCATTACTCTCAATACCTGCACCTATTAGCATACACAAAAAGCCAATTACAAGTACAACTTTTTCCTCTTTCGATAAATGGATTTGATGAAACATGCGAGTCACTGTCTTTTTACCGCTTGTCAATACCACCGCTATATGCGCTAGTGCACAAGTAATGAGCATTTGTCCCACCATTTCCCACAAACCAGCTCTTCGCGAGACATCAAAAAGAAAGAAGAGTCTACTGACAATAGGTTCAGGTTCATGGTCAACAGAGAATGACCATGTGCCAAGTACAATTCCATTTATAACGATAAGTACAAAGAAAACAAGATACCCTACTGATAGATAATTTTTTTCAGATTTCTTTTTCTTTCCGAAAAGACTTGCAAGGATGATAATAACCACAGAAAGCAAATTATAGAAGAAAATCTGTAAAGCAAGCACAAAGAAAGTGTCTCCCGGCTGCCAATTTTGTAATGGATTTTTATTTTTTAGCAATTCCTGAGGTAAAAAAAGATAACTGAGAATTACGGTAGTAAAAAAGACAATAATAAAAAGGATCGCAGTAAAACGTATACGCTCCTGAATATGTATGCTGCTTAATTGTTGCCGAAAAAATTTCATAGAATATATAATTATTATACCTGTATAATAGCGCTATGAAAATAAAAAATCCCGATGAGGGGGAATTCACTTTTACATTCGCTGACGGCAGTACAAGAAAAGCGGCAGAGTTTGAAACGTGTTATATCGGCAAAGGCACATATCTCCCCGGCCGGAAATGGTCGAAAGATGTAGGGAGTAAAACGGGAAAACCATCAGAACGACATATCGGATACATCCTCTCAGGATCATTTATGACGATAGACGAGGATGGAGACGAACATGTGGTAAAAGCCGGCGAAGCATTTGAAGTGGGTCCCGGACATGATGGATGGGTACTCGGAGACACACCCTGCATTGCCCTCGATTTTATACCAAAAGAAAGGAATGTTAGATGAACATTCGTTGGTTTCCGGCCGCATGGCTGCTTATAGAACATGAAGGGAACATTCTCTATATAGACCCCGCGTGGGTACAACATAACTTTGATAAACATCCCTCAAAAATCATTTATTCGCACTATCCCGAACCTCTGGACGGGCTGCCGGAAGCAAATATGCCCAAGGCTGATATTATTTTAGTTACCCACCATCATCAGGATCATGTAAAAACTGCCACACTGAATCGCCTCTCTACTGAAAAAACAAAAATCTACGCTCCTGCACAATGTGCGGCATTAATCGCGCGGGAATACACTATAATTAAGCCTGAGGATACTTGGAAGATAGGCCCGTTCACTATCACTGCCACATATGCCTACAACACCCCACAAGGCCATTCTACACGCAAACCACACAAAAGAGGGAAATGTACAGGGTATATTGTAGAATCAGCGCAAAAACGATTATACCACGCAGGTGATACTGACTATATACCTGAAATGGATAAGCTCAAAGATATCGATGTCGCTTTTTTACCTGTCGGCGGCACCTTTACGATGGATATTGACGAAGCAATCGGTGCCGCCGAAAAAATAAAAGCAAAAATGACAATTCCCATGCATTTCCTTCACACCAAACCTGCTGATTTTGCAAAGCAGGCACAAAAACGAGGCATACGCACCAAAACTCTGGAAATTGGAGAAAAACTATCCATCTAATAACATTTCTAAATATTGATTCAACACCCGGTGTTAAATAGCTTCGAACACCCCGTGTTCATTTCAAAAACTTGTTGCTATCGCACGTGATATACTTATATCTACATGGACTACAAAAAGGAACTCACCGTTGCAAAAGAAATAGCCTACGAAGCCGGAAAGATTATGCTGCGATATCTGGACGAAGACCAGCAGATTCACATAAAAAAAGACGGCTCTCCTGTCACTATCGCCGATACCGCAATCAACAAACTCGTTATTGAAAAACTGTCCTCAGCTTTTCCTCAGGACGGCGTAATCGGTGAGGAAGAGAGCAATACGGAGTACGGCATGGGACGGAAATGGTTCTGTGATCCCATCGACGGAACTGTGGGTTATATATACGGTCTTCCTACATCGATGTTTTCCCTCGGCCTTGTCGTGGACGGCAAATCTACTCTAGGTGTTGCATATGACCCGTTCCTCCAGAGGCTTTTTTACGCAGTTCGTGGGCAAGGAGCATACTGCAACGGCAAACAACTTCGTGTATCCAACACAAAGCTCAATGATGGAGCAGTCGCCATTACAAGCAGTGCCCGTCGAATCTGGAAAGGCGGAAAACATATTGATGCCATCATGCAATCAGCACAACATATCCTGTGTTTTAATGGCGCGGTCTATAAATCGTGTCTGGTCGCCACAGGCAATATCGTCGCATATATAGAAACAGGGGTAAACGCGCATGATATGGCAGCTGCGCAAGTCATCACCGAGGAAGCAGGAGGCAAAGTCACAGGTATTGATGGCAAAGAATATGATTACACGAAGCCATTTAAAGGAACCATCGTCTCCAATGGAATTGTGCATGAGGAATTGGTATCGTTACTTCTAACACCCGGTGTTGAAAATTGAGAAAGTAAAACTTGCCCATACAACCTAATTGCGGTATAATAAGTTCAATTATGCCAAAAGCTCCCGCAAAACCAAAAGAAGAACAAAAAGCACCACCAGTTGATGCCGCACCAAAAACTGAAAAAGAAGCGCCAGCGATAGAACGACTTGATGACGGTACTATTAAACTCCGCCTGACACTCCCGCAAAACGTTATCGCAGTCACAGGAAATGAAGTAATTGAAGAAATGGCTAAAAAGGTAACAGTCGCAGGATTTCGTCCAGGAAAAGCACCAAAAGAAATGGCAGCATCACAACTCAATCCTGAAGCTGTACGTGAAGAAGTACTCAAAAAACTCCTTCCCGCAGCCTATATGAAAGCTGTAGAAGAACACAAATTGCGACCTATAATGAATCCGAAAATGCACGTGGATAAAATTGAAGAAGGAAAAGATTGGGTATTTCATGCGATGACAGCCGAAATGCCGGAAATTGATCCGGGAAACTATAAAGAAGCAGTAAAAAAAGTCACGGCAAAAAGTAAGATAATTATTCCGGGCAAGGAAGAAGAAAATAAAAAACCATCCTTGGATGTCGTACTCAAGGCTATACTGGAAGGAGCCAAAGTAAAAATCCCCGGCGTTCTGGTGGAACAGGAAGCAGACAGGCTACTCTCACAATTGTTGACTGATATCAAAAAATTAGGCTTGAGTCTGGATCAATATCTCGGCACAACAAATCGTAAACCGGAAGACCTTCGAGCAGAATACGCAAAACGCGCTGAGGATGATATCAAGCTCGAATTTATCCTTCAAAAAATCGCTGAGCTTGAAAAAGTAACCGTAGATGAAAAAGAAATAGAAGAAGCAATTCAGAAAGCAAAAGATCCTATAGAAAAGCAACAAATGGAATCCAACAGGTATCTTTTAGCGAGCATACTGAGGCAGCAAAAGACACTTGATTTATTAATGAATATATGATAAAGTCCCATAATCATGAGCAAAACAAAACAAAATGCGAGTGTAGCAGCTACGCATGAACGAATAAATGAAATAGGTAAAACTGTGGCAAAAGACGTCGCAAAAACTGCTCAAAATGAAGCCAATAAAATGGTCCATGAAGCATGGGCTCAGCTTATCGGTGGTTCCTCCAAACAATTTGGCGAAAAAAAGAATGAATCCCTCCACAGCAGCGCAGAATCAAAACCACGCGCAGGAGATATCTTTGATATCATTACTTTCACAAGAAATACCGAATATAAAGGTGCTGAGAAAAAAGTTCGCGTCGAAGCCCACATGAATTACGGCGGAGAAATTGCAAAATCAAGTGAAAGAGCAAATCGGGCTGAAATGAGTGAGCTCAATCAAAATATCAGACAGATCCAGCAAGAATTAAAAGAGCTAGTCCATACATCCAAAATCCTCAATAATGAGTTTAAAACACTCGCAGTGGAAGAAACACCTCCCACAATTGGAGATTATCACATGAAATTTTTTGAATGGATGCTTATCGTTATTCGCCAAGCAAGAGCAAAAGTCGAGGATAGCGGCGCATGGCTCAATACCGTAAAAGGCAAAGGCGCAAAAAAAGGCTTCTGGGGCATGGCCAAACAACACGGCACATCATTTACTCTTTCCGGTGAACGCACCACCGCGACCCAGACAGGGTAATTTCCTCTTTGACAATTACTACAGACAATTGTATACTCGCCATTATGTTTTTGTTGCGCAATTATTATATGATGACCTATTTTGCTTCCCGTTAGGTAGTGGGTCATTGCATAACCATTGTCCCCGCCACCAGGCGGGATTTTTATTTTATGAGTGTAGAACAAAGCATACAACATACCGAAGCACGCGCAGGATTGCCCAAAAAAGATCCTGTGGACAAGCGTGAACCGGTAAAACTGCTTGAGGAATTTACGAAAGTTCCACAAGAACGAAATTTGGGAAAACGAGAAGTGCGGTTTGATATACCATCAGAAATTGCTCCTTTTAATAGCTTTCCTGAATACAAAGTAGCGTATCCTAACGGCATAAAAAAAGCATTGACGGATATGTATGAAGACTATAATCAAGCATTTAAAACGCTAGTGGAGGCAAATAGTGAATGGCCGGAAGATTATCAATACGCGATGGATAAGGAGGGAAATCCGGTAAATTACTTTGTACGGGTAGATATGGTAGGGCTTCCTGAGACATATCTGGAGGACAGTAAGGCACATGACGAAGGAACAGTCAAGCGAACGATGCAAGGATGTGTGTTTGAATTTGAAAACGCTCCGGCAATGAATAATCTTGTAACTAATTTATTTCCTCGTGATGGGGAACCATCCACATTTAAAGAAGGGCTCGACAAAACCCTAGATGGAATACGGGACAAATTCGACAAAAAAATAGCTTTACTTGCGGTCAATGATGAAAAATGCGAGTCCATCAAATCCGCTGAATTAGGGATGAAAGAAGGCGAAACGATCTCGGATGAACGCGTAAAAGAACTGTCAGGATTTGATACATTCTTTACTCCCGATACATTCAAACAATATCTTACAGAAAATAATGGAGAATGTGATTATTTACTCTATGTCCGTACGTCTGAGCCTACCACCGTACTTCGGAAACCCAAAGAAAAACAGGCTTCTCTTCTGGAAGATGACGCGATGAGAAAAACAATTAAGGCCAATGCTATTACGTTTAACATAGATAATCCTGCATGGGATCCCAAAGATTCTCGAAGAATAAATGATACCAAGGCATATTTATCTACGATGGGGATGGCTCATGAAGTAACAACCCTTGCGGATATATTTACGACAGAGGGAAAAAGAGATACAACATTTGAGCATAACCCCCATCTCTTTAGATTTTTGCAGGAAAATGGCGCAACAGAAGGGGTAGAAGACACAAATGGTCTAACCTTACGTGGTAAACCAAAACAAGGCACCTATGGAAGTTACGGACATGTAACAGGTTCCATTCAAGAAGCTGCATTTCGAAAAAAAGTAAAAGAAGAGATGAAGAATCGGGGTCCATATCTTATTCAGCCTGAAATGACTATTCCGGAAATTAATGATAATCGAACAGGTGAAAGCTATATGTACATTGATAGAAACTATATGGGTGTAGAAATTACAGAAAATGGAGATCCTCAACCATTCTTCATTTCCGGAATTCGCGCCATGATGCCTATTGAAAAAACAGAAGCGCAAAAAGGTCGTGTACACGGCAATAGTGACACAGCGTGGGCGGAAATTCTTTGACTTTTTAAGAAATAATAGTATAATAACTTTTATGTTCAACACTACAGCACTTATTCTTGGCCTTCTTATTACCCACTGATGTGGCGAAGGTCAAACGTGCGTAGCACATACCCGCCACACGAGGCGGGTTTTTTTGTTTTTATGAGTAAAGAAACACAATCTATATTTGGCAAAGGGAAAAGAGAATCATCCATTGCGTATCACAACGTCTATCATGTGCTGCCTCGCGCTGACGAAAATACCGCGAGGCATGTACGAAATCATTATGGCAAAAGGGCGGGCGCCATGGACTATGGCGCCCGCGAAATAGGCGCGCTCATCCATGAACCCACCCAAGAACATACCAAACAAGCCGCATACCTGCAAGAGCTTGTAGGACGTCCATTTCGTGTCATTACACCTGAAGAATTACAGAAACGTGAAAAAAACTCGACACTCGTAGTGCCATATATCAATATGAGCGTTACTGAAAACGAAATCAAACAATGTAATCAAGAGACATGGGGACTCCCTTCACAACTTATCGAGCTTATCAAAAATAAAGCCTTATTTCACCGGCTTATTGAGGAATCTTCTGTGGAAGGGTTTGCGACACCTGAATTTCAAATCGCCAATAAAGCAAATGTCGATGAAAAAGCCATGAAAGTATTGCATAAGGCAGAAAAAATGTATGATGAAGCAAATATGCCGGAATATCCCCGAGGAGTGATCATCCGCTCCGATCATTCAGATGGCAACTACGGCATGGCGATGATCAAGCAAAATCACAACCATATCTACGTAGCGCTTGATGGGAAACCGGATTATGCCCAAACTTTCGGCGTGACCGATTGGGAAAGCGCAGTCGCGTGCGCCAAGACACACCTGCAAACGGCTGTGGAAGGAGACGATACTGAATTTGTCGTCAGTAGACTCATTGATAGAGGAGATGAGCCGGGATTATCTCTCATTATTACGGACGGGGAAGTCTCATCCATGGGGTGGAATAAACAACTACTCGCTGAACAATCCACCGCCTGCATCGGCACAAGTGATTATGATACAGCAATTAAAGAATTTAGCCGTGATAGAAGCAGTGAAACGGGAAGAAATCCTCAAGAAATATTTAATGAAAAAAAGAATATTCAAAGTCAGCTGCAAGATAAAACTGCTGCTGACTTTGAAACGTTTCTGCGGGAAGTGTGCGTTAAAAATGATATCGACTTTGCCACAATTTCCGGCGCGGTAAATGTGGATATTATGCTGCCGGGCCCGATGGAGAAGGAATTACGAAGGAGACAAGGCAAAAAAGCCGGATATTATGTAGCGGAAAGTAATCCTCGCTGGACAAATTATACGGATGCCATCATGCTCGCAGTTGGGGCAAATCATATGGAGCCAACTGTGGCAAATATGAAGGCTATTCGGGATCGAGGCATCACATCGGTAGACGGCTATACGAGTGAAAAAGTCGGTAATCTGGATGTTCTTCGAAATGAATTATTGATTGTTACCGCTGATCATCGAGAGCAAGAAATACCTGAAATGCCGATATTACGAATGCCAGATAATCCCCCCGGCGTAGTATTTGTCGGAGATTTACCCAAAGGAAAAGAATTATATAAAAAGGCAGCTCTAAAAGCAGTCTAACCGAATTTTCTCTTTGACAATAAGAAGAGTATGGGGGTATACTGAAGGAGACATGGCAAACATCCAGTACGTCATTATGCTTACAGTCTTTACGCCCTAACGCGGGAGTTTTTTATATGGAAACCGACCCGCTACAAGCGGGTTTTTTACTTTTATGAAACAAAATATACAAATAGAAACAAATAAAATTGTACGTACATTCGAAGATGTGCCACTGGAGGAAATTTTATTGTTTGCACGACAGCTCATGGCGATACGCTCCATTTCCACAGCTGTCGAAGGACTGCATGAGGCACTATCTATCGCAAGTGAACAGGTAGAAAAATTTTCTATCGAACCATTTCTCAGTAATGACATACCCAGTATTCTCGTACACAATCAAAAACCGGGTACAATGAAATTTAAAATACTCATGACAGCTCATCTTGATGTCGTGCCCGGGATAGACAACCAATTTGATCCATATATTGAAGGCGGAAGACTGTACGGAAGAGGCGCATATGATATGAAAGCTGCCGCTGCTGTTATGATTATTCTTTTTCGTGATATCGCCAAACAGATCCCATATCCGTTAGCACTGCAAATTGTGACTGACGAAGAGGCAGGAGGCTTGAATGGCATGCAAATACAGGTAGATAAAGGACTTCGGACAGAATTCGCGATAGCAGGTGAATCTGGATCAAATTTCAGAATTGTTAATCAGGCAAAAGGGATACTGCGGATGAAAATATCCGCCTCCGGAAAATCGTATCATAGCGCGTATCCGTGGTTCGGAGATAATGCTATCCTCAAACTCAACAAAGCAATCAATGCCATTGTCCAAAAATACCCTATGCCTGAGCAAGAAGTGCATGAAACGACAGTCAATATTACGAATATCAATAATGGGAACGATATTCATACGATGACACCTGACCACTGTGAAGCTATACTCGATATCCGATTTGTGCCGCAGGATAAACATTTTGTATACAAATCAATCTTGGACCTTCTTCCTGAAGGAGTAACAGCTGAGGTGCTTTTTGATTCTCCCGCAGTGGATACAGACCATAATGATCCATATGTAGCGAAATTGAAAGAAATTACACAAACTCAATTACATACACCCGCTGTTCTTGCCTCCGCGCATGGCACCTCAGATCTGCGGTTTCTTTCTCGATACGATATCCCCGGGGTCGAATTCGGACCTGTAGGAAATTCTCCTCACAGCGATCAGGAATGGGTAGACATCCAGAGTTTGGCAGATTACTATACAATTCTGCGAACCTTCCTCATCTCCATCGCGTAAATATGGTATAATTATCCCATTGTTTTGTCGTTCTTGATGCTTTGTCATTACGAGAGAAAAAGTGAGGCTGAAAGCATATCTTGTCATTGCGAGCCTGCAAAGCAGGCGAAGCAATCTCTGAATAACAAATAACATAAAACTAAAAACACCAATTGTTAATTGTTCTCAGTTTTTAGTTATTA
>CAZLSZ010000039.1:0-11117 GCA_964562445.1 uncultured Gammaproteobacteria bacterium | reverse complement strand
TCATAGATACCCAACTTACAAATGATGAGTTTATCGGAGTATTGGAAGAAGGAATAATTCAAGCATCAAGGTCTACAAGTGACGACAGGAGAGACTACATTGCATCTCTCATTGCCAATAGTCTATCAGATAAAGATATTCAATATCTTGAAACAAGAAGAATGATGACACTTCTCAACGAACTTAATGATGCTGAGGTTATTATCCTCAGGGCACACTTGGTCAGAACTATTGGTGGAGATGAGGAGTTCAGAGAAAAGCATAGGGGGATTATTACTCCTCCTCATCCTGTCATTGCAGCCCCTCAGTCAGAGCATGACAAAGCAGCTATTTACCAAAACTACAAAGAACATTTAATCTCACTTGGATTGCTAAAAAATGAATACGAAGTTAATAGAGAGTTGGGCATTATGGAAATGGATACCTTTTCAAACAGCCCCAAAGTGAGGAATGTAGATCTGACTGGTATGGGTAGATTACTTCTAAGACATATCGGGTTTAGTGAAGCAGAAATAAAAAGATCAGTTGATAAAAAACAATGACTTGGAAAATCGCTACAAAAGATGTGAATCCAAACGACCCTAAAATAAAACACCTCTTTGATGAGGCTGTGGCTGCTGCACCTGCTGGTTATATAAAGGCAGATGCTTCGGGTAAGAACATAACAGAAGATACTGTTGCGATGCTTCCCAGAAAGCCAATAAAAGGAAGGTGTCGGTTGTGTGGAGAAATTAAAGATTTGACTAAGGAGCATATTCCTCCGAAATCAAGTGGAAACAAACAGAGACACACAAATCTCACATTTGATGACTGGCTCAGAGATAAGTTAGAGGATAATCCAGAAGCAAAACATACTGTTGAGCAAGGTGGTATTTTCGGTTACACCTTATGCAAAAGCTGTAATTCTCTAACTGGCAAACTGTATGGTAACGAATATAAGAAGTGGGTGGAACTGGCTAAGAAAAAGATAGATGGTTTTGGTAGTGGTATGGTTCCACATCTGGATAGCTTAACTGGCCCTTTTGGAGAGAACTTTACCTTTGGAAGCAAAGAAGATGGTTCAGTAAAGCCAGGAGCATTTGTACGACAGGTATTATCCTGTTTGTGTAGCTTGAGTGGCTCATGGGATTTGGCAGAGAGGTATCCAGCCATTAGGCGTATTATTTTAGAGCAAGCTACTGAACCACTACCTCAAGGAATGGAATTGGGAATGTTTATTTTTTTTGGTCCACGAGTCCGTGTTCATGGGCCACAGTTAAAAATAGATGCAAAGACTTTGACTTGGCGATGGGTTCAGGAAATAGCGTACCCTCCTTTTGCTTTCCAGTTTGTAATTGCAAGTAATAATCCACAGCCTGGATTGGGATTACTCATAGATAACTTCACGACACTTAAACCAGAAACAGAACAGTATTACAGTGGACTTATAGAGATGGGTTTTGGGTGGAGTCCTTATCCAGGTGACTATCGTTCAAAAGCTACTATCGAAGCTGCTCGGTTAGTAAAGAATTGAGAAATTGAATGTCAGTAATACTTAGAATCTCTTAAAAAAATGATTATTACAGTTCAGGAAGCAAGAAAATTGATCGGTAAAGAACACACGAAATATACTGATGAGCAGATAGAGGAAATTATCTATGCTTTCACAGCATTGTCGGATATGGCGATTGACAGTTGGTTGGCTAAATCTCCTGATGAGAGAAAAGAGTTTATCAAGAAAATAGGTAAAAAGGATACTAAACCTGAAAAATAATTAAGCAAATTGAAAATAATTCTCAGGTGGCTGTTTGAGTTGGGGGAGATAAAAATTAGGGTCGTATTTGTTAAAGTAAGTTCTAACGAGATGCGCCCCTCGGAGCCATAGTTGACTATCGGCATAATTTAAGATTGTGTCGAATGGTTTTATCGCATCGTATCGGACTAATTTGTCTTCTACTCTAAGGTTCGATAGTACGAGCTTGATTAACTGCCTTCTTTCTTCAACTTCTGAACTATTGAATAGCTGATAAGCCCGATTTGCGAGTTCTAGCAGGTATTTAGCCGTGATGTAGTAGTTGTCCTCGGCTTCTTGAAGTATTGCTAGTCTGGTATCTATTTCCGCTACTTTCTCACGGAAAGACTGATAGAATTTGTCATACTCATTGTCAGTAATGCCCCACACTGGTAAAAGTGTGTGTGGTACTTCAAGAGATAAACGAGTAAGAGGTAGGTAAATATAGTTACCTATAATGATGTAAACAAGGTCTTCTTGCAGAAGAAAGGGTATTTTAAACCTTTCTATTATTTGCTTGGCGCCTTTAGTTAGCATGATATGCTTCCATCTAAAAATGCTGCCGGAGTTCCTTTCAGATTTGTATTTTGTCCATCCTTCAAAGGTATACCCCTCTGCAGGAATATCGTACTCGCTTCTAACCTTTTTAACTTCAATCTCAAATTCCTTATTTTCCTCAAGTGCTTTTATAAATGAGTAGGTCTTCCTATCAATAGAGCCCCTCACGATTTTATTTGCTTTTTCATAGCTGTCCGCCAACGTATACCAAATTCTTTCATTTGGGAACTTACCTTCTTTTTGTGCGACGCATAGAGTTATTTTCATTACATTTTCAAAATATTTTATAATGCTTTATTCGAGCGTTATTAAACGCCCAGAGATAGTGCTCGAAAAGTATCGAACATCATTTATTCTTGGCAATTTAAATTCAAACTCAGTTTCCGAATCCATACACATATCAGCAAATTGATTTATATGGAGTCCTTAGCGATAGTTAAGTCCATATCAATTGTTGTCTAGTGCAAATGTGACTGAACGATTTGCGGCATTGTCATGGAGACTTGGCATGACAGCGTTCACGCTTGCTTTGGCAGCTTGTCCGGCCTGGCGGACAGGGTCCAATATTAGTTGGACCACAATTTGAGAACCATCTATATCGGAACTCTTATAGAAAGAATCAACAGCACTTGCTGCAGGTTGCGAAAGAGTATCGGGTTGACGGATTGTGCAGTCAGCCATGATTACGCTTGTGCTTCTGGCCAAGTCACCATCACGTTTGTCATTGAGCGTCTCAGCTAGAATCTCAAATGGTTCTTGAATATCACGACTCATCCAAGCTAAATACTTCATAACTTTAAGATGTTCCATGCCTTCTTCAAATGTTCCTGCGCGAGCAAAATCCTGAGCGGTAGAGGTAAATGCCTGATCATACATGTCGGCTCCTATAAGGTCGCCAATTGTTGAATTTTGTGTAGCGCTGCAAAGCTTTTCACGTACCACAATCTCGTCTTTTTTAGCGTCGGTTGAAGACACTTCGTCATCAAGCAGTCTTGCGCTACGGAATCTTAGTCCAGGATATCCCGTGCTTTCTTCTATCATTCTGGAAACCATGCCACGATATCGTTTGTCTTCACCAAATTGCCCCTTTAGGGATTTAAAAAAACGTTCAAGTGCAAAAAGATAATTTGATTCCTTAGGATTAGCATCAAGAAATGATTGAAGTGAAGCATACGCGTCTCCAAATAATTCAGGGTCATTAACTGTAAAATCGCCATGTGCCCACATTGATGCACGTTGTACCCCAGGATCTGAATCTTGAAGACCTTTTTGTGCGAAGCTAAGGCCAAAACGACCATATTCGGGGAACTGCCATGCGGCTGTTCTTAGATTCCAAATGGTTGAATGACGAATGCGCGGATGAGGATGGGCAAATAATTGGGGAGCTTGCATTGTCCATTCGTGAGCAACTTCGGGCTCCTCCCACATACAGAGTCGATATATGTGGATACCCGATTTTATTTGTGCTGGGTCTTCTGAAGTAACTAGATTATTAGCAGTTACCACTGCATCATCGACTTGCAAAGCATGCGACTTAATAGCATCTTTAATGCGTCCGAAATGGCCTGCCTGATTATCCCAGATGTTGTAAACAGCTTCGCGTCCGAGCTGGTTCGTGTACTGAAGAGTTGACCCTCCTTTTTCGGCTGACATAAAGTACCCATTATACAAACTACCTATAGTATGGTCAAGGACAATATTGTCAGCTTCCTTGATCTTTCATGTAATTTGTTATTGTTCGTCTTGCTCGCAAGTATGATGTGGCAATAGATGTTCCCGTATCTGCCATGCTAGGGATTCTATGTGTAACATTGACTCCCTGAGCACGAAGCCCACTGATTTTATCGGGGTTATTTGTGATAAGTTGCACGCTTTGGATTCCCAAATCTAATAATATTGATGCTGCAGCTTCGTAGGTACGATTATCAGAGAATAATCTACCCCGATATGTGACCGCATCAAATGTGCCCGTAAGACGCTCATGTTCAATTTGAGCTAGTTTGGGTCCCAGCCCATTATCGTTGCCTTCTTGGTTGAGCCAAATTACTCCACCCACGCCTGCTTCATCAGCATAGACAAGAGCTCCTTCTAGCTGCTCCTGGCAGTCGCACGTAGAAGCGTGGAATGTTTCAGCCGTAAGACAGGAAGAATGTATGCGAATAGGCACGTCGACACCATTACCAACTCCTTTCATCACAGCAACATGCTCCTTACCGTTTTCTACGTCTCTATATGCCACCATCCTAAATTGGCTGGTTCGTTCTATTGTGAGCTTTAGTTCATCGCCGATTGATAGTGTGTCAACTTCTATTCCTCGAGGAAGGGGGATAGTGTGCCTTATTCTTAGCGGAATAGTACACTCAGATAAACGCTCAACTCTTTCAGAATGCATTTCTGGCTCTTTAGACATAGGAAAGCTTAAATTTTTACCAATTCGTTCTTTTTGGCAGAATCTAACGAGGCAAGAACCATTTTAAGAGTTTGCAAATTATCTCCACACCATGTTTCGGGTTGTTTGCCGGTTTTTATGGCCGTTACGAATTGATCAAGTGTCGAGCTTAGTTCGTATTCGAACGCCTCTTTTGTTTGATTGTTGAGTTTTGGAGAGAGAGCTGGGTTCAAAGTTTTTATTTTGTTATTTCTTAGGTATTGGAGTTGTAGAGACTTGCCCCCATCCCATGTAATTGAACCTTTATTACCCGCTATTTTCCACGTTCCCATGAAGCTAGTTACTTCTCCAATTTCACCCCAAGACCCGCAGTATGTGAACACCACACCTGATTCCATTCGGAAAATAGAAGTTGCACTCGAGCCATTCTTAAAAGGGCTAGTATTTATATTGTGTTCAACACAGTAAACCGTCCTGGCATTTGACTTTGTGCAATAACGTACTAGATCATAATGATGAACAGCCATGTCCAAGATGAAAGGATGATCGATTTTGTATCTAAATGTATCGACAAATTTGAAATTTTGAGAGTAAGTGATCAATATTGAGTCAATCTTCCCAACCTTGTCCGTATCTATGGCAGACTTTATTTTTTGTACGGCTGGATTCCATCGATAATTCTGATTAATCATGTATATTCTCTTGCTCTTTTTACAAAGTTGGATAATGCTCTCAGCTTCTGTTAGGGATAGTGAGATCGGTTTTTCGCCAAGCACATGACAATTGTGTTTAAGCGCTATCTTTGCCACTTGTGTATGAAATACTGGAGGAGTAGTGTTTATTATTGCATCAGGCTTTTTCTCCCCCAGCATGATCTCAAGGTCTTTTCCTACGCAACTATTATCGAGATGCAATAATTTCTTAGCATCTTCAAGATTTTTCTCTATCACATCTACTACTCCAATAATAATAATTGACTTGTGCTTTTTCAGGACTGGAACCCAATCCTTTCCCATATTCCCAAATCCCACGATCACAATTTTAATTTTGCCGGTTCTCATCATAGTGCGTTATAAGCCTTGAGTAACTTTTCTTCAAGCACATACCTCTTAGTCTGTCCATTCCATCTTTTTTTCCAATGTTTGTATATTTTTGTTAATCCTGAAACCAACTCCTCAGTTTGTATTTTGTAGGTCTCTGTTAGTTTTTTATTGGAGACTACAAAAGTTACATTTGGAAAAGGATATAGGTCGTCATAAAATTCCTCTTCCAAAATGCCACATGTATTGTTTTCTACATTTATTATTCGTGGTTGTTTGCTTGCAATTTGGCCACAAAGTAAAATAAAGTCCCGTAAGGATAATAATTGGCTGCCCGCAACATTTATACAATCTATTTTCAAATTCTGAAGCCTAGGAATTTTATAAAAAGCATCTACTGTTTCGTCCAGAAACCCAAACTGTATTAGAGCCTTGCCATTACCAGGCATGAGAATAGGTTGTTCGTTTAAAATTCTTGAAAATAAGTAATTTTCACGGTCAAAGTAATTGTTTTTGCCGAGTAAATAAACGGGCCTTAGTACAGTGGCTTTAATATTATTTATTTGAGCATAACGTATATATACTTTCTCTGCAGCCGCTTTTCCTGTTCCGTAATCCCCAAACGTAGGCCATTCGCCAAGCGCTGAATTTTCTTTAAGTGGGAAAATAGGAGTTTTCTTATAAACAGCGGCGCTACTAAAGAAAATGATTTGCGAACGCACTTTCACATACCTCAGTATTAATTTAGCCTCACTCACATTAAAACAGCACATATCATAGACTATATCGAATGTGTTGTTTGAGAGTTGTTTGAGGTCGTCAATATTTTGGCGATCACCTCTTATGATTTTTACATCTTTAGGATATCGATAACCATAATCATTACCTCTATTAAAAACTGTAACGATATCGCCAGATGCGACTAGTTTTTTGATGAGAGGTGGTCCTATAAATCGAGACCCACCAATGATCAAGATACTGCTCATGGATGTTTTTTTGTTTCAACTTCGATAGCTAGTAAAATTAATTTCTTTTTTACATTTACAATATCATGATGACTCCCGTCCTCTGTAAGAACTATATCGCCCTTTCTTAATGAGTGGCGTTCATTATCTATTATGATCTCCGCCTCTCCCTCTAAAATGTAAAACCATTCATCATTGCCCACATGTTGATGCAACCCAGCGGTTGATCCAACTGGAAATTCAGCATAGCCAAAAAATTCCCAACTACTGGGGATGCCAGTTTCCTTTAAGTCTGAGAAAGCGAATTTCATATCAATTTTTCCCTTGCCGCCATGGGGCGCAAAATGTTTTGTAGGTAAATCCTTAATATTTATAACGTTCATAACTATGTGGAGAATTTATAATAATTTAAGCCTCTGCTTAATAAATTTCATGTTATTATCAACTTGATTATAGAGTCTCGTTATTTTATTGTAGCCTGCCAATACAATTTTTTTCTTGTCTCCGATCGGTAACCTAGCTATTTTTTCAAATGACGCTCTGATATCACGGTGTTTCAATTGAGTTACAAATCCATCCTCACCATCATTCACTTGTTCCATAAGTCCGCCAACGGAAGATATTAGAAGTGTTAGCCCTTGATTCATATAGTACCGAGATTCTATTGGAATTAATCCAAATGGCTCTGCTCTAGAAAGGATTGCAAGAATCTTTGTATTTTTCCATTGCATCACAAGATGGGGTAGTATAAAGTCCTGAGTTGATATTATCTTCATATCGCGTATGTGCTTATTTGCAATGCTTCTGAGCATCACCAATGTTGGATCTTTTTGATTGTCCTCATAGGGTGAAGTAAGAATGAGAACAAAATAGTTATATTTTTTTATGAGATCAAGAGATTCAAGTAAAACCAAATCCAATCCCTTATAGTATTCGGCTCTTCCAAAGGAGAATAGTAAAGGTCTATTGGTAGGCACACCTAAATTTTTCAGTTTTTTCTCGATAGATTTTTGGCTCAGCTTATTGTTATCTAATCTCTGTAAATATAGAGAATTATGCAAGTCAATAATTTTATTTGGCTTAGCACCAAAATCCTTAATTATATGTGTTTTCATATACTGCCCAACACTAGCTATGAACACTTGCTTATGTTTATTTGCGAACTCAATACAATCTTTCTCCCATCTATAGCGTAAATTTTCTACTGCAGATAGTGTTTTTTTCTTTTCTCTATGAATTATGACTGTGCTTTGGGGTAGCCATACGATCTCCACATTTGTGCTTTCATATTGGTTGAAATAGTAATTGGCAACTTGTGCAAAAGGAGTATCTACGGCGATAGCAATAACATAGTCATAACTCAGTGAAAGAGTGTAAATAAAAGTGGCTGCAGAAATGCTAGCTGTTTTCCAACATTCAATCCCCGCATAGGATTCTTCTCCATGAGAACCATTCAATAGCTCAATGAATTTAATATTATTGTGTAACTTTATGAAATCTAAGGTTGCGCGTTTTAAGGTCTCTGAGTATCCAAAGCATTTTTTACCATATTTTATGGTTGTAGCATATAGATCAAAAAAATGATCTTCATTTGCTTCGTGTAATCGATTAGCCACGTCAGGAAAAGAGAATAGAAAGTCGCGCGCAATGGTACCAACACCCGTATACAGGCTTGTATATCCATCGTGCGCAATATAAACAATGGCTATTTTTTTCATTCGTTATATTATTTGATGTCTAAAGCTGATACAACGTCCGTTTTCAGCTCAGCAACTGATTTAATTTCAGAATCTAAAGTCAGAACGGGAATATGAGACTCGTACAAGGCAACATATAGAGGAAAATGCGTGCGGGCAAACTGAAGTCCTTCAACATAATCCCACATATTGTCTTCAGCCAACGCTCCAGTCCGTCTTGCCATCGATGTTTCAGGGCTGACATCAAGATGGACATACATATCCGGCAGCATGTTGTTCCCCAATATTTTTTCTATGTACCATTCGTCAACGAATGATAAATCCCTGTCTCCTTTAATCTTGCCGTATGCGTGACTATACAGAACCGTGGATAGATGACCTCTGTCGACGAGACATCGCTTACCACACTCTCTTGCAATTCTGTATTTTAGTTCATCATTTCGCATAAAAAACTCCTGATAATCAAAGACTCCAGGAACATTTTTGTCTGGGTGTATATATTCTTCCACCGCAATAAACTCATCAGGATGTTCTTGAGCAATTTGAGTCACAATTGATGTCTTGCCGCTAAATGGGAGTCCCTCAAAATATATTACTTCCGGTCGAGCCATAATAGTAGTTTGGATTGTTCTGGTAGGATTATATATGTGATTGAAATGAAGTTCAAGGCTATTATAATTAAACATTAAACTATGTATAAGGGTATTATATTCGACCTCTCTGATGTTTACCTAAAAGGGATCATAGGCATCGAAGATGCCTTGGGCAAAATTACAGGAGTGAAAATTGAGAATGAACATTTATATAACGACACTGCCACAAAACTCTTTAAAGGACAAATCACGGAAGACGATTATTGGGACACGTTAATAGATTTGTATAACTGGAAGACCAGTAAAGACGTATTGAAAAGGCTTATTAGGCACAATATGGTGGAGATTAGTGGAGTTAGGGATATTATTGAAGGGATTGAAAAAAAACAAACCTATAGGCTAGGGCTACTGTCAGTACACGCTAAAGAGTGGATTGCTTATTGTGAAGAAAAGTATAAGTTTCATCAGTTATTTCATACTGTTACGTTTTCATATAATAGTTTGTATTGTAAGCCCGATGTTGAGGCGTTTAATGAAATACTCACCGCAATGAATCTCTGCCCTGAAGAGACATTATTGATAGATGACGCTGAGGAAAACATCGAAGCTGCAGCTAGGTTAAAAATGGAAGCAATTCAATTTATTGATGCAACCTCGTTAAAATCAGAGCTAATTCATAGGAATATTTTATAAATATAACAAGAATCATTTATTACTGGATAATAATATTGTCTATCGCAGTTTTCTGTAGTTGGTGTAAATCAGCTCCGCTGCTTTTATTGGCTCAATTCTCGAGGTGTTAATCTCCAATTGATCCTTCTCGAAGAACTTGTCATTCATCTCAGGTTATTCATTCTGGAAACTAGCAAGATCTTCCCTCGTAGAGATCTTCCTATTCGTCTTCCTAAATTTGTTATCGATTCTGTCTGTCAGTACGGAAGCTGGAGATGTGAGTCTTACAATCAGCGTCGCTCCATTACGAGCTTCAACATCACTTATTATTTTGTAATATTGACTTGAGTTAGAGTCAACAATCACTCCTGTCATAATCAGATCAATATCAAATCTAATTGCTTCGCTAACTATCCTTTGCCTAAATTCATTTTCCAAATTCGAACGAGCGGGATGATCAAAGCCAAAAACATCTTTAAGTGGATTTAAGAACAAGTGGTTGTGAAGTAAAGGTACCTTTATCAGCTTTGACAATGCCAAAGCTATAGTCAGTTTTCCAACGGCTGGTGGTCCATAAAGAAGAATTAATTTCATGGTATAAGAATAAATTTTAACCAATATTAAATTCTCATTCTATCCGTAATTTATTATTAGCTTAATCGCGCGGTGTGATTTAGAAGTGTAAACCAGTCTGGATGAGATTATGCTTGCTCTGTTTATAGTGTTTAGCATAGTTAACAAAGCGTTTCAAAGAAAATAATAAAATCTTCTCATCTGAAGCAAATGTGATTCTCATCCAGAAGCCAAGCTCGTTTTTCCCCTCCCAAGTTTTTTGATCAAAAGCAAAGTATGGACCAATCATAACTTTTATTCCTGTATCCAGATATAAATTCACACAGAAGTCAAACATATTTATCCCCTCAAGACCTCCAATTTTTAACAAAAGTGTTAAACGCAGCTTGTGTGTTCACTGTTTTTTCTAAGCATGGTTGTATTTCCTTCAACGCACTTGCGTAGCATAACATATAACGTGTCATATTCGCCTTGGTAAACTTTTGATATTTCAAAAACTCTTGAATAAAAAAATCAGTTGATTTTCTTGTAATAACATCGCAAAAGGAATATAAGTTCTTTGTTTTTTCAACTATTCTTGGCAATGCGTCCGAATTACGTGATGCATTTAGCTCAATTGATTTATAAAAACAATCTAGCATCAACAATGAACGAAAGTTTGAACCCGTAGCTGTAAACATACGTGCCTCCTGGATTTCCCGTATCGACCTCATTGCTCTTATATTTTTAGAAATCAGGTACCCAATACGAAATCCTGGTATATTTATACTTTTTGAAAGCCCTCTAACGACTATTATTCTGTCTAAAAAATATAGACACCCACGTCCCTTCGCATACGCTCAGTGACATGGTACTTTCA
>CAZLSZ010000038.1:0-11499 GCA_964562445.1 uncultured Gammaproteobacteria bacterium | reverse complement strand
GGGGTCGTGTGGAAGAACCCCCAAAAGTGTTAGTTCTGAGTTAAGGGGGTTTTTAAAAGGATGGTTCCAGGCTTTTGATGTAAAATTTTGAGGTTGATTTTAAAGGATTTTAGAGGAGAATACTGAAAGATTTTCTTTATGTGTTCGCGGTTTTTCAGCCTTTGCAGCTTTACCTAACCTGCTCTGGCAGGTTACTTCCATTTTTATGAACTGTCAATCTTGACGGATTATTATTCTTACCAATGAAAACGTTGCGATGTCTCAAGTACAAATATAGAGTAGTTTTAGAAATAGCCAGCTGCGTAGCAATCTTCTTCACGGAAACACTGCCGTCCTTATAAAGTGCTTCAGCGATAACGGCTTTTTCTATTGCCGATTGAGACAATCCTTTTGGTCGTCCTCCTTTGCGTCCTCTTGCTCTAGCTGACTTTAATCCGGCTTGTGTACGCTCACGAATTAACTCACGTTCAAACTCAGCCAATGACGCAAAAATACCAAACGTTAATCGACCTTGGGCTGTAGTGGTATCAATAGGATCATTAAGACTGACTAATCCTACCTTTTTTTCCATAAGCTGGGTGATTAGGTGAATTAAGTGTGCCAAATTTCTCCCCAAGCGATCCAGTTTCCATATAATTAGTGTATCTTTTTCTCTTAGGTTCCTAATAATTTCATCAAGAACGGGCCTTTCTGTTTTAGCTCCGCTTGCGATTTCCTCATGGATTTTGCTGCATCCAGCTAACTTCAGTGCATCCACCTGCATTGATACGGATTGATCTTTCGTTGAAACGCGTGCATAGCCTATTTTCATATCATTTTAGTCCATTTTAATAAGCAAAAAATAATTTTTTGAACTCAGATTCACTGAACCGCTTTATCTTACCAAAAATAAGCGTACAATCCTACCTTTGATGGCTGATATGGCAAGTCCACCTAAATCTTCGTTTTTTTGAACCTGATATGACAAACATTAAGCGACTTTATTTACTCTCTGAAGCAGAAATTGCAGATCTTTATGAACGGCCAGATTTTAATTCAGCTGAACGAGAGCTCTATTGTGCAATGAATCAAATAGAGCTTGATGCCTTGAGCCATTACTCAACCACAAAAACGCGGGTTTCTTTTATTTTGCAGCTCGCTTACTTCAAAGCCAAACATCAATTTTTTACCTTTAAATTTGAAGATGTTCGCGATGACGTTGAGTATATTCTTTCCAATTTTTTTGAAGTGACGGGCTTGGTTTTGTTGGGAACCATATCTCGCCAATGTATTAGCCTACAAAAACAGGCTATTCTCAAATTATTCAACTATCAAGATTTTTCAGCAGAACAAGCATATTTAACAGAGTCACATCTCTGTGAATTGCTAAGATATTATCCAAAAGGTCATGATACATTTCGCCAATTGCTGGTCTATTTTGATAATCAAAAAATAATTGTTCCAAGTTATCGCTATTTACAAGACATGTTTACGCGAGCCTTTTCTAGAGAGAGCGAGAGACTTAACCATTTAATAGCGTTGATACCGCAAGCCCAACAAGATAAGTTATCGAAATTGATCAATAGAGAGGATGGAATCAGTAAACTCAATATAATACGAGCTGATCAAAAAAATTTCCAATATACTGCTGTTAGAGCTGAGGTTAATAAGGCGCTGGAAATTGCTGACTTATATGAGTTTTCAAAGGTTTTCCTTCCAACCCTTAAACTATCAAAAAACGCTATTCGCTATTATGCTGATTTGGCAGACCAATATGCGGCCTCTAGGCTAAGACGGTTAAGCAAACCCCAACAATGGCTTCAAACATTGTGTTTTATACACCATCGTTATCAACAAATCACGGACAACTTAATCACTAGCTTTATCTATCACACAAGAGAGATAATGGCAGCCGGAAAATCTTTTGCTGATACCGCAATGACAGCATACAGCTCCGGCCTTGTTGTTGATCTTCCTAAATTAGCTCGATTTCTAAAGTGGTTTCCAAATCGCAAACATGGACTAAATCATGATGAGTTAAATCAAGAGGCTTATAGGATTTTGCCAGAAGAACAATTTTTAGTACTCGCAAAATTTTTAGAAAAAAATACCTTTGATAAAACAGCTGCCAAGTGGGCATTTTATCTACAATCATCACGTCTGTTTGCACTTTATCTTCGGCCTATTATGTTGACTGTCCCGTTTGTGTTCTACAAAGAAGAAAGCGATATCATGGACTTCATAAACCTGATAAAAAAGCATTATGGTTCTGGAAAAAGTCCATCATCATTTAAGTTGCCAAAAAATCTGGAAGACAGTCTCTCCAAAACAATGATCCGTTATTTGAAGCAGAATCCAACTGATGAACAGGTCGATCCTCATCTATTTGAATTTTTTGTCTATCAAAAAATGTATCGTCGTCTGGATAAAGGTTTGCTTTGTTGCAATGATAGCGTGTCGTACTGTGACATAGATCATGATTTAGTGAGCGATTTATTGGTAGATGATGTTGAAAAAATAAGCACTGAATTTGGTTATCCGAAAATTCCAACTTATTGTGATCAACACTTGGATGAAGTGCTCAAAACGTTAGATGACACATGGAATAGGACAATAGAACGGATCAATCTAGGGGAAAATGAGGGGTTTAAACTCAAAGAAACCAAAACTGGTGAACAAACTTGGAGTTTGGGTTACGATAGCTTGGATAAGCTTGATGATGCTTTTTTTAAAACCCTTTCACAGGTCGAGATACCTGACGTCGTAATGTACATTGGGGATCTTATTGAGATATGGCGTTCATTTACCCATATGAAAACCCGCTACAATAAAAAAAAGAGACCCGTTGCCTTAGCCATTAATGCTTGTGTTTTGTCAGATGCCTTTGGTATTGGTACAGAGAAAATGGCTGAAATGTCTGATCTTGGTCATAACCTTCTGCGTTCAACCCAGGAAGATTTCATCCGTGTAGATACCTTGTGTGCTGCGAATGATGCAATTAGCAACCTTATCCATTCATTACCTATTTTTAAGCTATGGAATTTAATGGATGACAAATTGTTAGCTGATGCTGATGGCCAAAAGCTCCCAACCAGTGAAAGTACAATTCAATCAAGGTACTCAACAAAATATCTTGGTAAAGCCCCTGGTCTCTCTGTGTACACACTGATTGCAAACTTTGTCGCCGTAAATGCCAAGAATATCGGACTTAATGAGTATGAGGGGCATGCTCTCTACGACGTGATCTATGGTAATAAAACGGACATTGATATCGACATGGTGACCGGTGATAATCATTCTCTAAATCAGCTCAACTTTGTTATACTGGATTCCATAGACGTTGAGTATGTCCCTAGCATAAAAGATGTTAGAGAGGCAGCAAACGACTTATATTCGCTTACACCGATTGATAATTATACAGGTATTCTTCGTCCAAAGGATGTAATAAATACAAATATCATAAGATCGGAGAAAAGAGGAATATTACGAGTATTTTTATCTTTGCTATTACAAGAAAACACTCAAAGCAATATCGTTAAAAAACTAAATTCTTCTGCTCGTTATGCGAGTATAAAAAAAGCACTATTTGAGTATAATAAAATATTAAAAAGTATACATGTGTTGAGTTTGATAGATAATATGACCCTTCGAAAAGCAATCCGAACGGCTAGAAATCGAACCGAAGCTTACCATCAATTACAAGGTCTCATTAGAAAGATATATAGAGGAGTTTTTAAGGGGAAAAAAATAGTCAGCAATCGAGTCAGTGCACACGCGGTAAGACTCATTGTAAATTGTATTATTGCTTACAACAGTATTATTTTGAATACCATTTACGATAAAATGCTCAAAGAGGGAGTCAGCCAAGAAATTATTGAGAAATTTGCTAGAATTTCGCCTATTGCTTGGGTACATATTGCCTTCACTGGCAAATACAATTTTAAAAAAATCAAGGGTGATATTAATGTAGATGCGATGGTCAATGCTCTTGAAAAACACTTAAAAAAACACTTTTGGACGGCTTCTTAACTCAGAACTAACATTTTTGGGGGTTCTTCCACACGACCCCTGTAAAATTGAGGACGATATTCTCGTTGTCTTTGTCATCGGAGTTGGACACCGGAAAGAAATTTATGAATCTTAGAATTAAATGCCATTTAAACATCCATACGTGATCGCTGAGCCATCCATTTGACGTTACCCATACACCTAAGGCCCAAGACAATTACCCCATCTTAAATCGCATCCTCGTGCCTTTTAGGAACATTTCTGAAATTGGATGATCATCACGCCCGTGGCCATCAAGCACAGAGCGATTTGCAGGAAATGCAAAACACGCATAAGTGCGCAGTCTGAGATCTGACGATCCCATCCTGAAACCTTCCCGCTCCTAGAATCCAAAATCTCATCGGCTTAGCGAGAGTGATGGGGAACTCCGTTTGTAAAAAAAGGAGGGAGGATGTGGATAGGCATGTCCGAAGAAGCTTTTGTAAAAAAGTTTCTAGGCGCGCTTACACATTGCCTCTGGCAACAGCTCTGTGGTGCAAGCACCGCAGACCAAGTTTGAAGAAAAACCCTTTTCATTTGGAGAAGACGCTAAGGACGTCTTTTTCGTCCTTAGCGTCTGGTAAGCCGACAATTCCGACTCAAGCGGCTGTCAGGAGTGGTCGAAGACCATCACGGAGTGACGCGAAGCGAAAGCGTAGCGCTCTTGACAGTCATAGCGAGAGAGGAATTACAGAAAATACAATTTGTGAGCGAAGCGAACGAAGAATTAAAAATGATGATTTACGAGCGGAGCGAGTTAGGGTGAAAATTGTTCTAAAAATTTTTCTTTTTTCGGAATTTGCTCACAGGAAAAAGTGGTTTAAGAATAGTTTAAAAATAGTTTAAGATAAGTTTAGGGACAAAAAACACAAGAGTTTCTGTGGTGTTGAGGGGTGTTTTGGTCGGTGATATACCCCCCAAAGGTCGGCGATATACCCCCCAAAGGTCGGTGATATACCCCCCAAAGGTCGGTGATATGCCCCCCAAAAAAAATTTATACATATTTTGTTTTGGTCGGTGATATACCCCCCAAAGGTCGGTGATATACCCCCCAAAGGTCGGTGATATACCCCCCAAAGGTCACTTTACTCCTCACTTTCTTTTAACTTATTGAATAGTAATATTTTTTCTTCTTCTTTCTCAATTTTGTCTACTAATATATCTAATTCATGGATCGTTGGCCTTTTAAAGAGAACACTAGATTTTTTATCTTTTTCTACCCATTCTAGTTCGTATTCTGGAATACTATTTTCTTTAACTGCAAATTTTAGATCACTTTTAAATTTTTTAAATTCTTGTTCACTACCAGACTTTTCATAAAGGGTTTCAACTGTGAGTTTCCAGCCATCTTTGTTTTTTCCTGCATGTTTCCGTGCCGTTCTATAGAGAAATCTCTTTAAGCCTGAGGTTAATTGAAAATACGACTGACCTGTTTTGAGAAGGGCGCCTCGGGCACAACAAAGTTCGTAAAGCCATTTAGAGAGCTCTATTTGAATAGTTTTCATTTCCCTGTTGTTTTTCCGTTCTATATATCCCCAGCTATCTATAAATCCAAAGCCTGCTCTGTGTCTGTAATCCTTGTTGTTAACAGTCGTACTTATACCGGTCATTTTAAGTCTATCAAGACTTTTTTCTAAGTCTTTCTGTTGTTTTTTTCCATCATGTTTATGTAATGCCTTTAAAAGTTCATGCCTTGGAATTATTACATTTCGAGGAGGAATATCGGATCCATTATTTAGAACTTTCTGTATTTGTCCAGCAATAACCAAAACAATATCCCAGTCATAGATACTGGCAAGAAAGTGGCCTGTATGCCTTGAGATCTTTATCTTTTGAGTTCCATCTGGGCTTTCATAAATAATTGGGCTTCTTCGATTTTTTGATAGGGCAAGAAAAGGAAATTCCATTAAATCAATAACATCTCTAATTGGATCCATTACATAAGGAACTACCTCTGTTTTCTTTTTTAGGGCCTTGTTTTTATATACTTTTTTAGTCTGAGGTAGACTCAGCTCCATCTCCTTGTGTTCTTCTAGAGCAACCTCTTCATTTGCAACTTGAGTGGTTACTGGAGGTTCAATATTGTCGAGTTTGGAGGTTATTTTTTTAAGAATGGAGCTAAGAAATTTTCTCACATAAGCACTATTTATCATTTTTTTGTCTTTCCAAAAGGCCCATCAGAACATCGAACGAGATATGGTGTCGATGTTCTAATGAGTTTTTTTGTTATGCGTTTTCAGTACGTTGTTTCAAATCCTTGTGTAGTCGATCAATGTCAGACCAAGTCCTTTTAATACCAGTCGAGACGAACTGTGCTTGAGACGATAAACTTTCTATCTGAGACACGATAGTGCCCAGAAAAATCATTTCCTCTTCTAAATGCTTTAATAGATGGCGAGATTTTTGTATATCATGATTAGCCATGATTAACTCCTGTCTTGTTAGTTATGGTTAGTGACTCATGGGTGTAACTAGCACCTTTGAGTCACGCTCAATTTATCCTATCTTCAAACCCATGACAACCCTCTATCTCTTCGGCTTTTGGATGCGGCATGCCCTTAAGCCGCGTTGCCATTTTTGGCAACGCATATTGCGTATGTCTAAAATCTGACGATCTCATCCATAACACCTTTAGCGATTTTTGACTCCGTCCTCAATCAGATCCAAGTGCAAAACTCTCTAAGTCTTGATCAACTATCCTTAGCGCTTTCTCTTGATGTCGTGCCTGACAAAAAAAACAAGCAACGCTTTTTCTCTTGATTTATGCTTTTCTTTATTGTACAGTAATATTGTACATATTTAGGAGAATTAACATGCGACATGAAATTTCCTATTCTGAAATGAGAAAAAGTCTAAAAAGCTACCTGGATCAGGTCTGTTCAGAGCATACGCCGCTTCTTGTGACTCGGCGTAAAGGAGACAATATCATGCTCTTATCTGAGGATGATTATCGCTCTTTGGAGGAGACTGCTTATCTCTCTCGGTCCCCTAGAAATCTTAAAAGACTGCTAGAAGCTCTCAACAGAAAAGAAGGAAAACCCCTCGATGAAGTTCGCAAAGAACTTGGAATTTGATCAAGATGCCATTGAGGATCTGGCTTATTGGGTAAAGAAGGATCGGAGAAAAGCAGAAAAAATTCTGGATCTCGTCCAAGAAGTCGCTAAAGACCCTTTCAATGGAAAAGGAAAGCCTGAACCTTTAAGGCATTCTCTTTCAGGATGTTGGTCTCGCCGTATAGATCAGGAACATCGGCTTGTTTACTCAGTTGATGAGGAAAAAATTCGCATTCTTTCCTGCCGCTTTCATTACTGAAAACTCCTTTTTTTAGTCTAAGACGCTTGCGTCAAAGAGCCGTTGCCGAGGGCAACGTATAAGCGCGCCTAAAAAATTTTAGGACTTTCTTTGCTCACTTTCGCTCGCCAATTTTATTCTAGACATTTTAATTGAAGGTTGTAATAGATTCTGTGTGGTCCCTTCTGGTTTAAAGTTACAAAAAAAGAAAAGGAAAACCGAATATGCATAAAAAACTTCTCTTGATATTAGCTTTCGTTCTTGGATTCCCTCTCATATTTGTGGGTGGCGCTGATAGAGTAGCCGCGTGCGACCCCTGGGATAGAGGGGATTGGCGCGAAGAATGCGAGAGAAGGGGCCGGTCTCTGTATCCCGAGGAGTACATCGAACGCGACTCCAGAGAGTGGGAGGGGAGGCAGAACATCGTCTGGACGAGTGAAGAGCTGTCCCGTGTAACCCGCGGAGAACCTCAGGCCGTGGAGGACTGGCGCGAAAAGATCCGGGCAGACCGTGTAGCTAGTGAAGCGAGAATGGAAAAACAGTTAGAGGAGTGGCGCTGCGAAAAGATCCGTGCTGAAGAAAACAAAGAATTTAAGGGACGCAGGACGAACATAACTGAGTACACCGGAGATAAGTTTGAAAAGGAGAGACAAATGCGCAAAGAGGCAAAACTTGCCGACGAAAAACTGCATGGTTCAAAGAAAAAAACAAAAGAATGTAAGAGAAATTGGGAACGAACAGGAATCCTCTGCCCTAAATGCACTTCAACTCCGCCTCCCGTGACCTCCGGATCCTTTGATTCACGAAACATCAACACGACTAAATCCACCTCCAAACGCCCAGCTTCCACAACCAACCACCAACACGAGACACCACTCAGAATTCCTGAGTCCCCTGAAATTCAGGAAGAATGTCGTTATTTTAACGGGGCGCCTAATTCTTGCAGATATGGAAACAATTGTAAATTCTACCACTTTGACCCAATCTCGGACCAGAGGGAACGGGCTCGTCGTAGAAAACTCCGTGACCGAAGCTCCCAAGCCAAGAGCAGACACACTGCTGGTGTTAGCAATGCTAGCGTCAGTTTCAAGCCAGGTGCCAACGGCAAGCTCATCCCTACGTGGTGCGAAATTGCTGACTCCGACGATGAAAATCCCGGAAAATCGAGCCGCGATAGCTTTCTTGGCGGAATAGGGGTTGAACCACACATAGAACTCGACCTGAATAACAAAACCTCTACCCCAGACGAGAGCGTGAGTGAAACTAATGAATCGTATGAAGCCTTACGTACCTCGCGTGCCTGGTACACCTCACCCAGCAGCCAGTCCATGATGAGTTCCACAGATAAAAGTGAAGACAAGCGAAAAACAGTGGAAACCAAAGGCACGAACCCATCCCAACCCTCAACAAATTACCAACATGAGACACCAACCACAGCAAATCCGATAATAGAGTATCCAACACTTATCGACAGACTCTATGCAGCCCAAAAAACTGCTCAACCTTATATTCATCGGAAAAAGACTTTTCAATCATTAAATACATTAAAATTTAAAAACACAGATAAAAGTGAAGACAAGCGAAAAACAGTGGAAACCAAAGGCACGAACCCATCCCAACCCTCAACAAATTACCAACATGAGACACCAACCACAGCAAATCCGATAATAGAGTATCCAACACTTATCGACAGACTCTATGCAGCCCAAAAAACTGCTCAACCTTATATTCATCGGAAAAAGACTTTTCAATCATTAAATACATTAAAATTTAAAAACACAGATAAAAGTGAAGACAAGCGAAAAACAGTGGAAACCAAAGGCACGAACCCATCCCAACCCTCAACAAATTATCAACATGAGACACCAACCACAGCAAATGATGATAAAGATATTACTACAATTATTAGCCACATGCTTGAAACCATTCAAGCAATGAATGTAACCATTGAAAAATATAACGCAACAATAGAAAGAAACTATTTAGAGAATATGGGGAATGTGAAAAAATTGAACGATATCATTGACGATATCGTTGTACAAGAAAGGGAGCGACATGAAAAAGTAGAAGCAGCTCGACAACAACTACAAAATATGAAGCGTGATGAAAAAACTGACGAAGTCAACTGGTGATTACAAAATGACTAACTATACATGACAGATGTAAAATTGTATTAAAAATCAGCATTTAAATATGATTAGTTTTCTCAATTTCCTCTCTTTAAATGCTTTAAGTAGCATATAGGTAGCTACTCAACTAACAAACACGTCATATTTTTAAGAGAAACCTGTCTAGGTTTTGCCTTAACGCGCTTTATATTCCCTTTTCTCTCGTGAATTTCGGTGTCTAAAACGTGCTCCTTAGGTTATGTAAGCTCACTTGAAAAAAACTCCAGAAACTTTGTCCACTATATACTCATCGGACATGAAGGTACCTTATTTTGTTTTCCGTTGGTGTCATCCCTGCGAAGGAGGGGATCCAACCCAACGATCTGGAATCAATCAACTTTTCTATGGACTCCCGCCACAGCAGGGAATGACAACCGTCGGTATTGAATAAGGTATCTTCAAATCCAATGGGTATATCTCTTTTCGCCTTTTTTTCTCATTTTTTTGTGGAAATTTTGAAACTGGAAGTATAATGTTTGTCTATATATTTTTATTGGTGATTTAAAAGAAAAATCTATAACTCAAAAAGGATGAAACTATGATTAAAAAATTTATGAAATTTTCTTTAGTTTCTTTTTTAGTATATACAGCCATAACACCAGCAAAATCAATGGATGATCTGAAAGACAGAATCGCTAGTACTCCTGCACAATCCATGTTTATTGAGGGAAAAGATCAAGAGTTAAATGGAGGTCAAATTAAGTTTGTATATAAACAAAAAGATAAAGAATTTAATGTAATTAATCGTAATTTTAAAATGGTTATGTTTAATTCTAGTGCTCCTTATGTGCATGCTGTTTCTGATGATACCCTGATAAAGGAATTACTCGATAGTGAAAATTATGTGGGGACTTGGAAAACTGATTCAAGGTGGTGGAGTTTTAACATATTTCCTCTAACACCGGGATTGCTTTCTCACGTTGATCTGTCCTTTTCTATTATAGAAGAAAATATGTGATTTTTTCCTATTGGGGGGTAACTGCTTGTCGTGCCGCTCACTATCCAATTTTTATAAATGTCAACAAGTGTCGTTTTTTTGACTGCTGAGCATATGTAACCTGAGCTCGAGACAAGAAATTATAAGGGGTTGATTTTCTTGAAATAAGAGGTGAAAAATCATAAAATCTATCTAAATTAGATAACCTAGATCATGTAAGTTGTTAATATTGTAAAATATAAATAAAAAACAAAGGAAAAATATTATGAATATAAGAAAAACACTTCTTATTACAGCAGCTATCATTTCTATGATAGGAATCAACTCATCTCTTAAAGCAACAGGTGGAAATGGAGGAAGCGTAATTGTCATTAGTGACGGCAGTTGTTCCAGCGGCGGTAATTAAAAACATTTTAGAACTCCTTAGCAGCACATTCAAAAGTGCTGCTAAGGACAAGTTCATCAACTTTCTCCACATCAGTTTTCAAGACGCTATTAAGTCCGGTGTTAAGGAAGTTTGTGGCCATATTAAGTACCTAAATACCAGCCTATTGCTTGCTTTTGAATTTGTCTCTTGCAATAAACGCAGAAAATTGATATACTTGTATATCATAGGGGATTAAGTCATGCTTGCTATTAGAATTTCACAGGACATTGAGAGCAGATTACAGCTTCTTGCTGAAAAAACAGGTCGTACCAAAACGTACTATGCAAAGGAAGCTATTCTGCGGTTTTTAGAAGATATGGAAGATGAGTACCTTGCTCTATCCAGGCTAGAAACACCCACGAAGAGATGGACACTTGATGAGTTGGAGAAGGGTGTTGACCTGGAAAATTGAGTGGGATGATCGAGCCAGGAAAGAGTTGAGAAAACTTGATTCATCCGTCCAAAAGGAAATCCTTAGCTATCTGCGTCTTCGCATCATGGAGGCGAACAATCCCCGTGTTTTTGGACAAAGCCTTTCTGGAAACAAGGCAGGATTATGGCGTTACAGAGTTGGCAACTACCGAGTGATCTGTAAGGGGTCGTGTGGAAGAACCCCCAAAAGTGTTAGTTCTGAGTTAAGGGGGTTTTTA
>CAZLSZ010000037.1:0-11897 GCA_964562445.1 uncultured Gammaproteobacteria bacterium | reverse complement strand
TATTTTACTCTTTAGAACATACGTATAAAACATACTTATACTGCTCTACCATTGAGCTAGTGGCCCAGATAACTAAAAACGTAAAACTAAGAACTTAGAATAAATTTTCTTTCGTCATCCTGAACTTGTTTCAGGATCTCTCATTGATTCTGGATAAGTCTTCGATATACTCAGAATCTGAGCTTGTCGAATGAGCCAGAATGACAATATATACATTTACCGGAATGACCTATGTAATTATACCAAAATCTGCCTCCAGTGTCATGGCTAATGCGCTCTTGCGTCTCTTCCATAAAACATATACTATTTATAGTAAGTATATGAAAAATGGGAAGGTAGCGCCGAAAAAACAACCACGAAGGAAAATCATCCTTTTTTATTCTCTTCTCCTCTTCCTAATGGGCATCTCCGCAGTTATACTCAATCAAAATACCCTCAGACAAACACAAAAAAGCCGAGCAGCAGGAGGAGATTGCAGTGTGACGACGACACAATTACAAATATCTGCCAAAGAACAGGAACTATTTGACCTCGTCAACAACTACCGCGCATCCAAAAACTTACCCAAACTCGTGTGGGACCCGACGCTCAACAAAGCGGCTGCTTGGCTCAGCGCGGATATGCTCAAAACAAGAAGGATGAACCATCTCGATTCTCTCAATAGAAATCCTGAGCAAAGACTTCCCGACTGCGGTTATATCAATCCAATCTTTGGGGAAAATATTGCCAGTGGAGAAAAAATTGCGGCAGATATCTTTAACACATGGAAAACATCCCCTACCCACAGTGACAATATGCTCAATCCAAAATTTACTGTAGGAGCAGTCTCATTGGAGAGTGATTCGACGGAGATGTTTAATTACTGGACATTCATGTTTGGCAATAATATCGTTACCCTTTCACCTACTATGGGGGTAAAACCTCCAACAGGGACAATGACTACCCCTTCTCCATATCCGGGCACTCAAATATCATATGGTCCGACAGCGCTTCCCGACCCGAATGTAAATCAACTGCCCTCACCCATATATGCACCCACGCAAACGGTTGAGATCACTCCAACAGAAGCGCCCATTACACCAAACATGCAGATAAAAGTCAAAGTAAGAATACAGGGCATTGGAAAAGGAGGAAATACCTCACCCAAACACTTAACCCGTAAAGTAACTGCTGTAATATATGGCGCGGGAGAAGCACCGGTAGCGCAAGGATCCGGTTATCTTACTTATGATAATCAACAATTTTTTACGGGTGTGATAAACCTCGGACGCATGCAGCAAGGCATTTATTTCGTCAAACTCATGTCTTACGGCACACTGCTGACATTGGTACAACCTGAATTCCAGCATCTGAACATCGGTCCGGTCAATGAAATGCCGGCAGTCACGCTCATTCAGGGAGATGTTAATAGTGACAACGTCATTTCGCTTACGGACTATAATCTGGCTTTGGCATGTTTTCAAGATAAATTTTGCCAAGTAAAAGAGGTTATCGACCTGAATGATGACGGAACGACCAATGTTACTGATTATAATTTACTTCTGCAAAGTTTTACGCAGCAACGGGGACAATAATTATGGCACACAAACGTTCAAAAATTACCAAAATAAAAAAGCTTACCGAATATGGGATTCATATCTGGGCAATACTCATTATCGCAAATGCCGCACTTGTGTATGCGTTTCATTTCTCAACGCAAGCAGCGCAAAACACAAAAAAAGAAGATCAAGTAACAATTGCCCAAAATGATCAGGACGACCCCAACAGACAAATACCGATGCTGGATTTATCATTTACGATCCCCGGTATAGGAAGCGGTGGCGGCACAATGAAACCAAAACGTATCACCAGAAGTGTGACAGTATACCTGTACACTCCGGATGCAAATTCTCTCAATGAAAATGTAAAACCATTGTATGTTATCAATAGCACCGCTACATATGATAATAATCCCAAAAGCCCGACATATACGGCATTCACCAACCACGCTTTACCATTGGGAAAAGATGTCAAAGATGGTGACTATCAAATTGCCTTCAGAACGGATGAATCTCTCAGGACAATCATAAAAGACCGGCGCGATGATGTAGGAGGGAAAATGATTAGTCTCATGGGAAGTTCTGTACCCCAAAACCTTCCTCTCCAAACTGTTCTCATGGGTGATACCATACCCAAAGAAGGTGATAATAAAATTGATATCAGTGATTACAATGCTTTCATTAATTGCTACGGAGAAAAGAATAAATCTGAATTTTGCCTGAAAAATAATTATGGCGACTTTGATGACAATGGCGTAGTAGACGGCATTGATTTCAATATCTTAGCACGCACATACAATACGCTCATCCAGCAAGGACAAGATATCCCACAAGTAACACCAGTCCCATCACCGACAATTACAAAACCCACTGTCACACAAAGAGTATCTCCTACGACAGTAATAAAAAATAAAATTACAACCCAGCCCACCATATCAAGTAAGCCTACCGGGAAAACAGAAGCAAAAGAAACCAAATCATCCGGAGGAAGCCCTCTCCTTGGAATCATCTTCTTTTTACTGCTTTTGGGCGTATTGGGGGTTCTAGCATTTCTTTTCTTCAAAAACGATGCGTTTAAACAAAAAGTATTGGTCCTTCTGCATAAAACTCCTCCCCAAACGACTGAGGAAAATACTTCCGGTGAGACAGATACTACTCCTCAACAGACGACACCTGATGCCGGACAGGAACCACCACCTGCAGCTACGCCTGAAACGGAGCAGACAAATGATCAAGTAGCATCCACAGCAGAAACAGCAGCGGAAACGGAGATAAATCCCGCTGATTTAGCTGCGTCAACAGAAATCCCGGTGGACAAAACACCCCCCTCAGAGACGACTCCTGCTGCGCCAGAAGTAAACACAGCAATGACTACTGATGACGCGAAAAGTTATTATGTAAAAAAGAAACTGCCGGATGACGCGAAAACAGGGTTTTGGCTCGTGTTAACGGACGATAACGGAGCAATAGACGCGCACTATACAGGAGCAAGTGTCGAAGATGGCTTCGCAAAAATCAAGGGCTCAATGAGAGAAGAAAATGGAAAGAAATTTTTGGAAGTAACAGAACTTACGCCTGAAGGATAGCTATGTTATTTCACTTTATTCATTATATTGCCGCTTAACACCCGTTTGATGTCACTATCAGAAACTTTTTCTCCCATCCCGACAGCGACAGGAGGGATATCTTTCACTGCTTTTTGTAAGACAGTTTCGACTTGGTGAGCATCTGTAAATACTTTTTCAGTATTAATCATCTTAATACGTGGCACCAATGACCCATCAATAATATTTTTTCGTTTTGCAAGTTCGCTTACCATACTATCATTAACAGTAAACGCTTTTACTAATACATTTCCTGTCCTCTTTTTTTCAGTTATATTCGCCCATGCGCTTTTCCCTGCGGAAATAAATGCTTTTGCTGCATTTTTATCCTTTTGGAACCGTGGTGGTTGCTGTTCATTTGATGACGAATCAAGCGCGATTACTCGTCGAGATAACTGCGCCTTTTTTTGCATTTTTTGTAGCAGCAATTGTTGTCCATCAATTTTTCTAAAAGGATTATTTTGCTCCTTTCGGACCATTATTTTCTTTGGCTCAAATTTCATTTGTGTATTGAGAGATTCTTTCGTTTGCTTTTGCGTCTGCCACAATGGCCGGACAGGTACTATTTCAGACAATTTCCTGTGTTGTAACGCATTGGATGGTACAGGTAACGGAGATTTATCTATCATACGCAGCTCTTTGCGTACTTCCTCCATTCGTTTGATTTTTCCAACTTGGAGCATCTCCTGTTTTTGCATAGGTGATTTTATGGTACTTTCCGAAGACTTAGGCAAAACAAAAGGTCTTTTCTCCGGCAAAATTTCTTTAGGAAGTGTTTGTTTCTTCTCCGATTGCTTTTCAGATGATGGTATCCTATCTTTGCTCAACCATGAAGGACGAGACACAAGGTTTGTTGTTTTTGGCATTGCTTTATGAACTCGTACCTCTGAATTCTTTATAGGTAAAACGATCATTGATGAACGTTTTCTCATATCAATACTATTGATAGAAGTAACAGAATCATTTCTATATCGGTGCGTATTTTTTACTGAAGTATCGGGACCTTTCCGTACCTCTTCCCGTTGCGAAAAAAATGTTTTTTTGGATGACACTACTTTCTCAGGAGGTAAGATGTCTTTTCGAGAAGTAAAAAAAGAATCATGTGAAGTAATTCCCGGAGGAATGTACGGCACAGTCCGGACAAAAAAACTTTTCCCCATACGGACGGGCGATTCAGAAGTTACCGCAGAGATAGCAGGCGGTTGATACGTGGGAAACTTTAAAAAATTTGGAGAACTACTTCTTATAGAAGGTGCTGGCCGCTCCATCGTCGCGACAGCACGAGAAGGACCTAAGCTTAACTTAGGTCCTGAAGAGATACCTATTATTGATCCACCTTCCGGACTTCTCATATTCTATCCTCATTTTTGGGCAATATACCATCATGTTTATGTCGATATTATATGATATGCCAGAAAGAAAAGACTTGACATTAACCTTACAAAAAATATAAAGGTCAGGTAGTATTTAAGAAGATTTTATAAGGAATATATCAGGTATATTTTTTATCTCCCGTTATAATAATGCCAGGAGGATGAAATATGGAACTTACAAAAAAATTTCGACATATTATCAAAAATAATCAGACGAGACATCTATCAAAAACCTGGCATCAGAGAATTGTGGAGAAACAAGTATTACGAAATCATTTCTTGGCAACGGGTAGTATGGTAGAGGCAAAAAATTTTACAAAACTACTGAATCAGATGCAACCGCGGGAAATTGATATCTATCGAAGAGACCAACAGCCGGTGTTCGAAGCTATTTAACACCCGGTGTTACTACTGTATACTTTGTTAAATTAAACGATGTCCTATGATAAGGAGATAAGCCGTATTGTGTTATTGCCAGTCGGTGCGCCTTGGTGCCATAACCTTTATTGGTCATAAAATCATACTGCTCACAAATCGAATGGAGTTCCTGCATCAAAGTATCCCTATACACTTTCGCGATGATAGATGCCGCGGCAATCGTAACACTTTTACGATCTCCGTGGATAATCGGCGTCTGGACTTCAGAAGCAATTGACTGAATCAAAAACGCGTCCATTAGAATATGCTGCGGCGGACTGATAAGATTTTTGATTGCTTGGGAGAATGCGAGCTGTGTCGCTTTGCCGATACCCATTGCATTAATGACAGGAACCGAAATCTCCGCGATCGCATATGTCACTGCATTTTCTTGAATATATGCCGAGAGTTCTTCTCTGCGTTTGGGAGAAAGCCGCTTGGAATCGTCAATACCGCACGTGTTTTCAAACCCTTTTGGGAGGATAACCGCGGCCGCCACTACAGGTCCAGCGAAACATCCCCTTCCTACTTCATCCACACCGGCAACATATTCAATATTATTATTCCAGAAATTGAGCTCATAATCATTGGTGGGCAAAATCTTTTTCATGCATCAAGCAATTTATCTTCTGTGTCTTTTCCGTCACCCAATGCCGGACCTTCAAGACTTGGCAATGCAGGCAGGGATGAACCCAGAATTCCTTGCAATTCACCGTACATGACTGCCACATTGTTCATCAATCGTTTTAATTCAGTTTCCCGCTTCTTCCACATACGCACAGTTGAGCGCTGCTCCGCTTCAAGGTCGCTCCGCAGCGCGATAATGCCTTCGACCTGTGCTTCAAATTTGTTACGAAAACCGTCTTTCACCAAATAATTAAATAATGCTTCAAGCCGTTCATCTTTGTTTGCCGTCGTAGCCTTGGCGACAGCAAGCTCAAACAAACTGATACGCAATACATTGGCAAGCGGAATCGCGTATGAAAAACTACACACCCACACATTTTCATAATAGCCGAAATTTTCAATACCTTTCGGTAGGGTTTCTGTCACGAGTACAGCCACAGAAGCGTCAATTTTGCGTTTATTCTCACGAAGTCTTGCAGTCCACTTACTGTCAAAGCTCTTGGTGCGTTTTAATTCCCAGATAATTACTCCGGCAGTCTGTCCGAACTTATTCTTTACGGCCTCCAATAAATCTGCCCCCTCAAACCCTTTTGGTACAGGCGAAACTTCATCAGTCGGAAACTGTTCCTGCAATTGTTGTTCGATATCAAGCTCCAGTATTTCTCCCTGAAGCTGCTGAGAAGATTGCTGTGCTTTTTTCTGTGCGTCCTCAAGTAATTTCTGCGTGTCATCAAGTTTTTTTTGCAACGCCATCTTTTCAAGACGTGACTTTTCCTGCTCTGTCTTGGCAATCGATTCTTCAATCTTCTCACGCTCACGCATCAGTGTCTTCTGCATTTCGAGTTCACGCTCCTGATCCTTATTTTTCAGATCTCGAATTGACTTAGTTAATTCCAGAATCTGTTCCTGCAGTTCCTTATTCCGCTTTGCAGCGTCCGATGCTTCTTCTTTTGCCTGCTTTACCTCAAAATCCAGTTTTTCATTGGCTCGCTTAACTGCTTCCTCTTGTGCTTCAAGTTTCACCTTCTCAAGTTCCAGCTTGTGTGATTTTGCCTGTTCTTTGCGGATCGTTTCACGCACGTTATGGGTAAACGCTTCTGTTAATTCGACTTCCTGACCGCAATGCGGACACAAAATAGTATTCATAAAGTATGTTTTATATTACTATTAAACGTTTCCGAGAGCAACCCACAGTTACTGCAATTCCTAATGTACTTTCCGAGCGGGGCTCGGAATAGCACATGTTTTTAGTTTTATGTTTTACGTTATTTGAGATTGCCACTCCGCCAGCTGGCGGATCGCAATGACAAATCGATGCTTGGTTTCTTTACACGGAAGAGATTATGATATATAACTATATCTGCCATGAAAACCTTATTGCGCGCTATTTCCATCTATTTACTGATTCTATACTTCGTTCCGCAATTCGTCTCGGGATTCACTGTAGAAGGAGGCATCAGTACCTATATAGTAGGAGCAGTCGCGCTTGCTATCATGTTTCTCATTATCAAACCAATCCTCACATTTATCAGCCTCCCTGTCAATATCGTAACTATGGGACTTTTTTCGCTTTTTATCAATGCTCTGCTCTTATATTTGCTCACTATTCTTGTACCGGATATTACTATTCAGCCTTTTACGTACGCCAAAGTAGATCTGGGCTTTTTGATCATTCCCAAACTGACCTTTAATACGTTCTTTGCGTATCTTTATACGGGCTTTTTGATCGCGGCCATTGATTCATGGATAAAATGGTTGATGAAATAGTCTACGAGAACACAATGACAATTTATAGACAAACTGCTATAATCTAAGCATGATATTTACTATACTGGGGATCATTATTTCTATATTGTTAATAGCCGCGATTCTTCTCCAAGCGCCAGGCACAGGACTTTCACCTGTATTTGGCGGGGGCGGTGAAGCGTACAGAAGCAAACGAAATGTGCAAAAATTCCTCATGGTTGCCACAATCACATTAGCAGCTCTCCTTGCAATATTCTCGTTTATATTGCTATTTCTACAAAAATAAAAAACGATTATTATGGCTATTAACAGACGACTTATCTTCTGGCTTATTAAAGCATACATCAAGAAGTCGGGTAAAACATTTCTTTTATTTTTTATGCTCGGCCTGTTGCTTTTTGCGGGTTTTATCTTCGCTTCAAAATACTTTACCCAGCTCTTTCCATTCTCAAAGAAGCAGACAATCGGTATGGTGGGAGCATACACACAGGAAACGCTTCCGCCTGAAATAGTACGAAAAATTTCCAGCGGACTTACGACATTGAGTGCCGATGGCATGGTCAAACCGCAGCTTGCGGAATCATGGGATATTCAGGATAGTGGAAAATCATATATATTTAAACTGAAAAAAAATCAATATTTTTATAACGGAAAAGAAATAACCTCAGAATCGATTAATCACAATTTCAGTGACGTAAAAACAGAACGTCCCGATAAATATACTATAATATATCGATTGAATGATGCGTATTCTCCTTTTCTCGTTACAGCTACGAGACCTGTCTTTGAGGGAGGAAATTCCGAAATCGGTGAGTATAGAATCGAAAAAGTAAAACGAAACGGTAATTTTATCCAGTCCTTAACAATTGCTTCAATAAAAAACCGACAAGACGTACTGACATATTCATTTTACCCCACTGAAGAAGCGTTAAAACTCGCCTATCTCATGGGTGAAATATCAACTGCAAAAGGAATCAAGGATATCACGTATAAGAAATATGCATTTGACACATTTCCCAATACCATTGTAGACAAACAAGCAGATTTTTCGAAATTAGTAACACTTTTTTATAATACCGGAGATAATGTCGTTTCAGAAAAAAAGCTCCGTCTTGCTCTTTCTTATGCGCTTCCTGACACATTTCAGGACGGCATCAGATCATATCTACCATATTCACCGAAATCCGTCTATTACAATAAGGATTTGGAAGATCGAAAGCTTGATTATGCGCATGCGAAATTACTGATGCTTTCATCAGAAGGAGCGAGTGAGAGCGCTGATATAAAAGAAAAAACCGTCACCATCAAGACATTAAAAAAATATAAACGCGCAGCCCAAGCAATTGTGGAATCATGGAAAAATATTGAAGTCAACGCAAAAATAGAAGAGGTGGATAGTGTCCCGGATAATTATCAGATATTTCTCGGCGACTTTACCATTCCCAAAGACCCCGACCAGTATACATTGTGGCACTCAAATCAGATTAACAATATCACAAGATATAAAAACCTTCGTATTGATAAACTCTTGGAAGATGGACGAAAAACGGTTGACCTGATTGAGAGAAAAAGATTATATAATGATTTCCAGAAATATCTCAGTGATGATACGCCGGCATCATTTCTTTATTTTCCGACAGACTACACGATTACACGAAAATAGCTACTTACTCGCGTAATACTCACGTAACCCCGAATCATATCCTCGCACATGTACCAGTTGGTAGCCGTTATGTTCCCGCTGCGGTACGGCATCTCCAACATACACCATATCTACATCTTTCCCAAGCATCGCGAGTTTTTCAGCCATAGCGAAATCACCTTCGTTATCACCAAATGCTTTAAACTTTTTCGTGATGATTTCTCTCTCACGCAAAAATTCCATAAATCTATCAGTCCCGACATCTTTACCGACATAATGATTTCTGACATTGGTCGCAATCGTATCGTTATGCATCTCGAGTGTACTAATCCCTCGTTCTTCAAGTAATGCATTAAGCTCCTCAGACAATTCTGATTGCTGTTTTTTAAATGGTTCAAGATCATGACCGTCATGCATCTCAATAGATATCATTGTTTTTTTCGTTTTATCCACAAACATTGTGCCACCAAAACACGCATCTATCAATGCATCTACTTCTTCAACAACATCCGTAGGTACAGTAAGGGAGGTAACTTGCCCATCTTGACGATTACCTTCCTTATCATACGTCGCCCATGTACCGCCAAATTCAGCAATCACTGCAAGATTTGTAAGTCCTGCCCGATCTGCTCCGAAACTCTCTTCAAAATCATGTAAAAATGTCTTATCAAGCCATTCCAGTGATCTTCCGGTATTGAGTGCTATAGGAAGGCCTGAACGCAAATCAAGACGAAGCATATCCAGTATTTCCTGATGCATTACCTTTTTTTCTTTGGGATTGGTAATAACCCCATCGATATCAAATATCTTTGCCTCGGAGACCTGTCTTCGTGTTTCCGGCATCAATCCTATACGTACCATTTCGTCTTCAAAATTCGGCAAGCCCTGTTCCTCAGGCGTAAACGCAGGATCATATCGATGCAGTATCCGTTTTGGAGGTGTTTTACCCCAGAATCGCTCCGGAACCTGTGTCAGCGCTTGCGGATACCGATCATAGAAGTTTTTAACGGTATCGTCGATTCGTTTGTAATTTTCCTTGATACCTTTTTCTACCTCTTTTTTCCATGTATCAGCCTTTTCTTTCCCTTGCTCCTCAAGCATTGCTGTATAACCATAGGTAATAAACACAGCGGCATGTGTCGGCGGCAAGGGACAAAGACTACTTATGAGTAAGGTTTTAATACTTTCGGAAGAGCCGTCAATAGTGATATATTTTTCTTCAAAATCCGCGTCTCCCATATTTTTATTACGTTGTGAGGTACGTGATTTTTGCGTTATTTCATCTGCGGTAAGATGGGAATCCGTAACCAGCAAGAGTTCATCATGAATTTTGACTTTATCTCGAGCAATTCCGATAATCCGAACATTCTTCAGATCTTCTGTATCCAAACCCAGCTCTTCTCCTGTTTCTTTATAAATATGTTCAATAATCGTCTGTGTATCGACGGCTTCAGGTTTACCTTTTTCTTCACTAGGCACTGCATCCAGCATTCCCGCGACACTTGCACCGGGAACATCACAAAACTGCCCGTTTCCCCTTACCATTTTATCCTCAGACAGACGCTGTTTCGCGACTGCACGATGCTGAATAACAAGTTTATTATCCGCGCTCCGCAGTATCATCGCTGTTGCTGCGTTCGCGCTTAAGTCAATTAATCCTTTACTTTCCTCCACATTTGCAAAGAGATTATAGACAGGAAATGACACATACCCCACATCCGCAGTTATTTCACTTCCATCTACATGGATATTGCGAAACGTCAATTTCTTCCCCTTCTTTTGATATGCTTCACGAGCTCGCAAAAAGTCTTCTTTACTCCCTTCTCCGTGAAGCCATGCATTTCTCGCCTCACGCAGCACGGATACACCATTAAATCCGAGCTCTCCCTGCATCGCCTCACGAAGACGCTTTTTGTCGTCCGTTGATAAGTAATTGGATGCGTCTCCATCAGTCCTTCCGATTGCTCTTCTTGTGCGGAAGGTAAATCCCTCGGGAGTCGGTGCAAAATGCGAGATAGTAAATGCACCGCCGTCAAATTCAGGTTTAGTAGTAGTTTGTTCGAGGATAGGTGTACGCTCAACCATACAAAAATTATACCATAGCCTTGCTACGGAGCTTGCGGTGATAGGTGATAGCAAAGCGATGGGCTTCATCACGAATTCGCTGGACTAACTGTGAAGCGGGAGAAGATTTGGGGAAAGAAATCTCCGTAAAATTTTCTTCTTGTACAATAATCGTCTTTACTTTTTCCTCAGGGTTTCCGGCAAAACGGAGATTGAGAAGCTCTTTATACGAGGTGACCCGTCCTGCTGTACTATCAGCTGAAATAGTTGTGTCTATACCAAATGTAGGAATCACAATTGTTTCCTCTCGCTTCGCAAGCCCTACCAAGGGAACTGTAATATCACTTTCTGCAAGTGCTACCATCGCGCTCGCGACTTGTCCTTTTCCGCCATCCACAATTACAAGGCTTGGCATATTCCACTCCTCATGCTTAAATCGCCGTTTGAGGACTTCGCGCATCATGGCAAAGTCATTGGGAAGCTCTTTTTTCGCTCGAGTATCCCACTCCCGTTTGATCCGAAACTTCCGGTATTGCGAGCTATCTTTCTCGCCATTGATAAACACTACCATGGATGCCGTAGCATTGGTACCCTGTATGTTGGGAATATCATAACATTCGATCCTCTCAAGCTCGGTAAGACGCATTCCCTGACTATTGAGTGCCTCACGTAATGCATCCATTTCACGCTCTCTGAGGTCAATTCGCAAATTCGGATTGACATCATATTCAAACGGTTTATGATGGGGCTGTGTGATGAGACTCAACGCGTTTATTTTGCGCTGGAGAAAAAGCGCCTTCTCAAACTCCTCTTTTTTGCTCATACTATCCCGCTCTTTTTCCAATTCTTTAAGAATAATGCGGGACTTTCCTTCAAGAATACGGAT
>CAZLSZ010000036.1:0-11968 GCA_964562445.1 uncultured Gammaproteobacteria bacterium | reverse complement strand
GCGAAAAGAGAACCCATCACAAGGATAGAACTCCCGTAAATAAGAGGATTCTTCATCAATTTTTTCGCGCGTTGTTTCATATATCTATTGTATCATTATCCTTTCATAAACAGATATCGTTTTTTGAGCAGTCTTTTCCCAAGTAAATTTTTTCGCCTGCACCAAACCTTTTTCCCGTAATTCTTTTTGTAAATGTTGGGAAGTAAAAACTTTGTTAATAGCATCTGCCAAACTAGCAGTATCATACCCATCAAAATAATATGCTGCCTCACCTGCAACTTCAGGCATACATCCTTCACGGGATGTAATGACAGGACAACCGCTCTGCATCGCCTCTAGGATAGGAAGTCCAAACCCTTCATATACTGAAGGCCAAACAAAAACTGACGCTGTATTATACAGTATTACAAGATCCTGTGTAGGCACAAATCCCAATAACACAATATTTTTCTCTTCTTTTACCAATTCCTGCACTTTCACCAAGTCGGCATTCCATCGATTACTTTTATCGAAATGCTCCTGCGCGAGTGCCTTTCCCGCCATTGCAAAGGGTATTTGTAATCTTTTCGCTGCTTCTACAAGTCTGGGAACGTTTTTATTCCATGTCACGTCTCCGACATACAACATAAACTTCTCGGGAAGCCGATATTTTTTGCGTATCTCTTCTTTTTCTTTGTCATGAACCGGCAGATGAATGAATGCATCACCTGCGGCAAGATGGATAGGATGTACTGTGGAGGAATGTAAACCAGTCAATCGCAGAATATCTTTTTTTGCGGCGTGAGAATCAGTAATAACAGCATCCACGCCGCGCAAACGTCGTTTCTGCACCATCCATCGCAGTTTTCCTTTCACTCCGGCAGGGAAATGCTCAGGAAAGACAAGGGGCGTCAAATCATGTACTGTCACAACGACTTTATGTTTTGATTTCTTCGGAATAGTGAGTTGAAAAGGATCAAAATACGGATAATGAACGATATCAATATCTGACGGTATTTCACTCTTATCAACAAAAAAGGCATAGTTATGCTGAGGGAAATATGTAATGAGTGCACTTTTTAAACGATCGAGATAGAAACCGACACCGCGAACATTATGCCCTGATTGTAATGGGGAGATATCTATTGCAATTTTCATGAGAAGTTATGACTATTTTGTGTGCCATGCCCAGGCAGTTTTGATAATGGTTTCCAGATCAGAATATTTCGGTTCAAACCCTAATTCATTTTTGATCTTTGAAGCATCGGCGACTGTTTCCTGCACATCTCCCGGTCTTCGCTCTTTCACCTGCACGGGGAAATCCTTACCCGAAACTTTTTTTACCATCTCGACAATTTCTTTATTGGTGGTACCTTTTCCTGTTCCGACATTATAGACATACGCGCCATTTTCTTTTTCCAACTTTTGCAGCGTCAACACATGTGCTTCAATCAAATCCAAGACATGGATATAATCCCGGATACATGTGCCATCCCGAGTAGTATAATCATCTCCAAAAAAAGTAAAGGTAGAATTATGCATAGCAGCCTCAATAGCCTTTGGGATCAGATGCGTTTCGGGATTATGTCTTTCACCAAGGGTTGCATCCAATGATGCACCTGAAGCATTGAAATAACGAAGAACTGCAGAACCGATACCATGAATCTGATAATACCAGTTAAGTATTTTCTCTACCATATATTTACTCTCCGCATACGGATTTTCCGGATTTTTGGGGTGTGTCTCAGGAATAGGGTTTACTGTGGGTGTACCATACACGGTCCCTGTCGAAGAAAAGATGAATTTTTTAACACCGGACTCACGCATTTTATCCAGAAGCGCGACTGTTGTAAAAACATTATTTCTGAAATAATCCCCGGGCCGCTCCATTGACTCCCCAACAGCAATATATGCCGCAAAATGCATAACACAATCATATGACTGACCTTCAAATAATTCTGTCACAAACGATGGTATTTGAAGATTCCCTTGTTTAAAGGTAGCACGAGGATCAAGAGCGTTCTCAAACCCTCTCTCGAGGCTGTCAGCAATCGTCACCTGATGCCCATCATCAAGCAAACGCCTCACCATATGACTTCCGATATACCCGGCTCCCCCGGTGACCAAGATACGCATAGTCATATTGTATCAGATTCTATTGTTATAGCAACGATGACCTGCTATTCTATGATTACTGTCATTAGTCATGATAAAAAAATCTTATATCAATTTCCACTCAAAAAAATTCCTACTGATTGCAACATGCATTTTCATCTTCTTTCTTGTATTCTTCCGCATTTATAACATAGATAGTACCGCTCGTTATACGAGAGATGAATCAAGTGATTTAGTCAAGATGTATGAATATTATCAAACCCGTAAAATAACCCTCGTAGGTCCGATCTCTAGTGCTAATAATAAAGTATTTGGCTCTCTGACCTATTATATGCTTATGCCGTTTGCAGCAACAGGTAACTTTACTCCTGTAAGTCCTGCTTATGGAGCAGCTTTTTGGGGCATAATAACTGCATTATTACTTCTATATATTACATTTAAAGTTAATAAACGACTACTCATCCTCATAGGATTTCTCTTATTAATCTGGTATCCATTATTACAAACGAGCAGGTGGGCATGGAATCCACATCTTGTTCTTTTCTGGATTACACTCGGAATTATACTCTATTTAAGACAAACCTCACTAGGCTATGCACTTGCAGGGCTCTCACTAGGACTAGCATTTCATCATCACTATATAGCAGTTATTGCTACAAGTGCATTTATCATCACGGTATGTGTTTCTCTTTTGATGAAAAAGAAACTTAAACGAACTTTCTATTTTATATCTGGATATATTCTTGCTTTCATACCATTTGCCATATTTGATCTAAGACATCCACCCGGCCTCTTTTTTAGCCATTTTCTCACGAGAGGCCAAATCACAAATACAAAAACAAATACCTTTCTGGGAAGCATCACTGATATTGGTAATAATATACAACTCTTTTTACAATACTGTACCCAGAACCAAATATTAGGCGTTATATTAGGAATTATTTGTATAATTATTTTGATATGGGATATAAAAAATAATAAAAAAAACTTATTATTTTTTATTCCCGTTATCTTTCAACTTATTGTCGGTGCATTCCTCGATACACTACAAACGCGATATCTTCTCCCCTGTATCCCTTTCTTCTTTGTATGGCTTATTATTCCGAGAAAAAAGATTGGTACTACTATGTCATATAGTGCGATCGGAGTCCTGATTATTGGTGCACTTCTATCCATATATCCTCAACTTCATTATACTGAAGTTCAACCAGATGTTCGGACAGTTGAAAAAGCTAGTATAATCATTCAAGACACTATTAAAAAAAATAATGTTAAAGACGCAAATATCGCACAACTGGCAAGTCCGGCACTTGATACTCTTGCAGAAACACTTCGCCATACACTTTTAATCCGAAATATTCATTTTTTAGCAGCAAGTCAATATGACGTAAGTAGTAACTTATTTGTCCTCTCAACAGCTGATGAAAAGACATTACGACACGACAAATCAATACAAATGCAACACTTTAAAGATGCCAAACTTGAACGGGTAGAATCGCTGGACAATTCACCGTGGAAGGTATATTGGTTTAAAAAATAGATTAATTTTTTAAAAATCTAATGTATGCTCTCGGGAAGCGGAGCGCTGAGAAGAAAGAAAAAACAAACCCTTGCCATCCATCCAGAAAACCTTTGTGACGGATATATGTCTGCAAAAACCATGAGATGGGAAGTATAAATATATACCTTATAAAATTCTGCACATTCTTTTTTGTCTGTTTTTCTTTCAAATCAGAGGTAATGAGATCAATATATCTGCTATTTCGCAAAAGGTACCGCGCAAATGTAGGTGAGTCGTAATGATATAAATCATTCTGAAGCCAGCCGACTTTCCCCTCTACGACCATCTGCTCGTGGACATCTTTGCAGGGAAGATATGCTTTCCCTTTTCGTATCAAACGGATAACCCCATCAGGATAGACACCACCATATCGCAAATATCGCCCAAGAAAATAATTTAATCTCGGGATAAAAAAAGCATTATATGTGCCCTTCTGCTTCCCGATTTTCCCATCTCGCTCCTCAATTAATTGTTGGTGACGAAAAAATAATTTTTTTTTGGATAAATTTTTTTGATGATCTTCAATTTCTTCCTCATTCATTTCCGCAAGAGCAATAATTTCTTTTGCAAGCTCTTTACTCACTCGCTCATCAGCATCCAACTGCAGTATCCATTCGTGCTTCGCCAAATCAATTGCCTTCTGTTTATTGATATGAAAAATTGGGTGATTTTTGGTGATAACAATTCGCGCATTATATCTCTTTGCTATTTCGACAGTTCTATCAGTAGACGTTCCATCGACAATAACGATATCATCCGTTATATCTTTTATGGATTCCAGACAATCCTTCAGATTTTTTTCTTCATTAAACGTTGCTAGAACAACTGAAATTTTTTTATCATTCATGTCGATATATTTTTACGGCAGGTGTTCCATCCGTGTAATTAATACTTTTCACTAATTTCATATTATTTACCTGTTCATCTTTTATAGAAAAGTAATAATCTTCTTTCTGCAATACTTTTTTACAATCGCCAAAGTAAGCATAATCTATAGAATAACATTTGCTGAGTGTCCGATTTGATCCTCCTTCTTTCAGATACTTACCGGGATCATACTTCGTGTAAAAAAGATAAAAAATGTATGGTTGTTCAAATTTATTTGAAAAAATGTAATGATTTTCTTTTTGCATATCCAAAATTACTTCCTTATAGCCGTATATCCATTCACGTTGAAAATCAGTATTAGTATGGATGAAATATTGGTGATAAAAATAGATAAAATTAATCAGATATCCCATACTAACTAAAACAATAAAAAGATTTTTCCATATTCTTTTTCTTATTAAAATGAACATAAAGAGTAGTCCTGCTGCTTCAAAGATCTGCCACGTGGGCAGAAATACGAGACTACGTATCGAATGAGGAGCTTCTGTTGTAGGGGCTGCAGGTAATCCAGCAAGAAGAAACCATAAGAATACAAGCAACGATTGCCTTAAAAAACGTGTTAATAGAAAAAATATTCCTAATAATATAAAGGGCAAAGAGAAGAGATACATATTCCCCATTCCGGATGCGTGATGTCTCCCAATACTATCTCCGGTAATAAATAACCACACAGGATTATAATGTGATAAATAATTAGTAATAAACTGTAACGTATAAACAACTCTCCTATTATGTATTAATATACCAATAGTATCTCCTTGTACCGTATCATGATGCAACTGTTGAATTGAATGTCGTAAAATATCAGTTTGATTTGATGTAAAAAGTACTCCTTGCCCTCGTGATACACTTGCTGGATTTAGTAACCAAAGAAAGGTTCCCATAAACAAACACATAGTCAATGTTACCGAAAGAATTTTTCTTTTCAAAAAGTATGTCTTCCCATACATAATAAGTCCGACAAATAATAATGGTACAAAAACTTTTGGACTTAGATACGTGAATGTACTGACAACAAAAAAGAATACACTGATGAATAAATACCATGCTTTTTGCAAACGTATTCCTCGGAGGAACAGCCATGCCCCGATTATGATAAAGCATAATGCAATATTTGCCTCAAAAGCACCTCGGCTGAACTGCATGTGCCATGGAGAGATTGCAAAGAAAAACATCGTTAATAAACTAAGTTGTCTGCTATATTTATATTTCCTGAATATTTCGTTTACCAATAGATAAACAACAACAATTGTTAGAGATCCAAAAAATGCGGAAGGGAATCGTACCGCAAAAGAATTTAATCCCAAAAGCGCTATTGGCACTATATCAAAGTAGATATATACAGGTTGTTTATAATCAGAAAAAGAACGGAATGTGGTAGGCAAAAAACTCCCATATTCATCTTTGCCTGTTTTCAATATAGAATACGCATTATAACCGATAGCTACCTCATCCCATTCTAATGATCCGGGCACATTACCCAACTGATAAAACCGCAAAAAGATACCTAACAAAAAGATTATTATAAATATCATTTTGAATCGAGTAAAATGTAACTTTTTCATTATCTCAATAATTATAGTCTTTTTATATTTAAGCTGCCACAGTTTCAATTACTAAACCGATATTTTACCAGTGTCCAGATTGCTTTTGTACCATCTCTCATTGTATGCAGTTTCTTCCCTTCTGCATACCCCCTGGGAGTTGTTGTAATAGCAACTTCTCCGATCTTATACCCTCTTTTCAATAATTTCGCTGTAATTTCCGGCTCAAATTCAAACCCTTTTGCTTCTAGAGCCATATCTTTGACAACAGCACGAGGAAATAATTTATAACAGCATTCCATATCGGTGATCCAATGTCCGTATAATATGCTAGTGATAAGACTAAGCATTTTATTCCCTGCGTAATGCAATAAAAATAATGGCGTTTTCTCATCCCTAGATAAATTCGGTAATCTTTTTAATCTTGTACCATAAATTACTTGTGCATCACCCTCATCCAGTTTTTTGAGCAGTTTTTTTATATCATGTGGATCATACTCTAAATCAGCATCCTGAATCACTACATAGTCTCCGGTCGCCTTTGCCAAGCCTGCGCGAACCGCAGCACCTTTTCCCTGATTTTTTTTTAAGAGAATAATTTTGGTATCTTTATCGCGAAAGGCACTGACCACTTTTGCTGAACCATCTGTAGAACCGTCATCAATGATGATAATTTCTTTTTTACTGACAGGAAGAACCAGTCTCTGGACTTTTTGTATTATTTTCGCGGCAGTTTTCTCTTCATTATAAACAGGGATTATAATAGATAATTTCATCTGATTTTATAAACGATAACACTCTTGTTCTCAAATAATTTTATGAGTTTTTTCTTATATAAAGGAAAAGACAATTGTTGTTGCGGTGTTTTTTGTAAATAGAGATAGGAAATATTATTCTTTTTTAACTTTTTTATAAAGATATCTTCATCCTTTAACGTAAAGAGCATATCAATCTCTTTTTCAAATTCCCGTATATCCTGTCCGTGAGAAGATATCATATCAACGCCCGACAAATATGTTGCTCTATCCGAAAAGTAAGATACATAGGTTGTCCTCCGATCCAAAGCATTATTATTATGTGATTGTATGATCGCATCCTTTGGTATATTATTTCGTACATATTCTAATGCCTGCAACTCATCCATAGGTACTATCATATGGTTATGAGTTCGCATCGACGTTATAAACGAATGTACTTCATATACTGCTCGCGGCATAGTCAATATGACGATCAGCACTACCACAATGCGGATAACCCAATTTTTTTTCAAGGATAATTCGTAGCAGAAGTATGCTGTAAAAAGCGACATGACAACCCCTGCTACGACAAAAAAATTAAAGACATTGAAACTCCCAGAGCGTTGTAATGTAGTAAGACCTAATATATGAAAAAGCATTATCCCCGGAATGAAAAATAAGAGATGTTCCCACCCCAGTAACTTTGCTAACTTCTTTGTAGGCACTAATCCGATTAATCGGGTCCCCTGAATGCAGATAAGCCCGACGATAACTGCAATACAATTGAGTATGACAATATTTCGTATATTACCAGTTGATTCGTATACTTGCATCCTCAGAAACCACTCTCTTACATCCAGATTATTTGGTCCCAGAAATATTTTTGGCCATTCAAGAGGATACCAATCCAACCCTCCGGCTCCCGCATTTGCAGGGAAATAGATTATTGCGGCAATAAACAAAAAAAGAAAGAAAAGGACAATGCTAGACGCATTCTGCATTAATGCAGATAATACTATATTTCTCTTTTTCTTATTCCTAAAAAATGACTTGATAATTTTTCCAACTACAACTAACCCTAATCCGAAAGCAACAAAAAGTCCGAAATATACTTTAAATCCTATCAAAGATGCAAACAATGCAACGGTGAGTACTCCCCATTTTTTATCATTTCCTTTTATCCAATAATAAAACGCGATAAGACTTGCGGTAAAAATCATCTTTGCAGCGGCGTGAGGCATATTATTAAATTGTGTTATACCATTATCAATAGAAGGCATATGAAAACCGAATGTCTGATGTAACAAAAGCATCAGAAGATATGCTGCATCCCCTGCAAGATAGAGAAAAAAAAGTGCCCACAATGATGCCTTCTTTGATTTCGTCCATACATACATTAGGATATATGTTGCTGCTCCAGTCATAAGAGAAATAAATGGCGGCATCCACTGGAGGAATATGTGTAATTCTGATATTCCCCAGATTCTTGATAATTCAGCAATATTTAAATCAATCCAATAATGATAATTTTTTAACGTAAGTAAATATGCTCCGGGTTCATGAGGAGGAATATTTTCTTTCAACGCGTTAATATAACTTAAATGCATTATCCCATCAACGCCATTTGCTCCAAAGAAATACATACCGTCATTGAATACGAGTCCTGAAGCAAACATAAAGAAGGTTTGGATAATCATACCTATAAAGATAATTGATGAAGGTAACATGTTTCGTTTTATTGCGGCATAAAGATATTTGCCGTTATCATAAAGTATTTTTCTTTTCGGTATTGCAAAAATAAAGAATAGTATCAAATACAGATAGGTGAGAAAACGTACATGGAGGTAGCCAAAAATATAACCCTGCATACTCCATATAACAAATCCTATACAAAAAGAAAGGGCTATGTTACGTACAGAAGTGGATTTATCAATAAAGCGCATCACAAAAAAACCGGGTAAATAGAAGGAAGTGAACAGAGAAATAAAAAAAATGATTCCTCCCAACCAAAAATGATAATCTGCTAATGTCTCCATTGTTATTTTTTGTATGAAGCAAGTAACTCTTCATCACTCAATACAAAATTCTTTCTTGCTTTATTTCTGCTATATTGCATTTGAGAGAACAGAGAAAGTGCTTTTACAAAACCGCGTAAAAAATTTTTATCATTATGGATGATTGCTCTCAAAAAATAGTAAGGCAGCCAAAAAAGATGGCTGAGCATGAGTCTCAGATCAGTGATATTTTTCCAAACAAACAGCAGCTGATTCCTATACGCGATTGTTTTTATATGGTCTGATTTAAATGCTGTTTTTATAGCGCCTTTATCATGTTCATGCACCACGACACTTTCTTTTTCGAAATATATTTTATATCCTGATTTCAACGCACGATATGATAAGTCAATATCTTCCCAGTAGAATGGATTAAAAAGCGGATCAAGTCCATGGAGTCTATCCCAAATGCTTTTACGAAAAGCGCTGCTTCCGCCACTCACCCAAAGTGTATTATGATTATTGAGCTCACCTTTTTCATGTACCAAAAACCCTCGTGCCCAATGTCCTATGCCTCTTCCTCTCTGTACGATTCCTTCTGCCTCTACACTCTCATCCATACATCCCACAGCGAAGACTTTTTCATCAGAAAAATGTTTTAGGAGGGGCTTGAGAAAATCTTTATGCGGGACAACATCCGTATTAAATAAGATGAGGATATCTCCTGTCGCGAGTGATGTGCCTCTATTCACATTTTTTGAAAAACCTGACTCATGACGATTTTTATTGGAGATTGTTTTACCGATAATATGCTTTTGTTTAATTGATTTGATAAACTCCGCGATGACTTCTTGTGAATTATCTGTCGAGGGATCATCCGCTATGATTATTTCTACTGTGCCGTCTTTATAGTCCCGAACTGCTTCAAGGACAAGCGGGAGATTCTCCCGCATGATTTTTGCGCCGTTATAATTTGGTATAACAATACTGATATTCATATCCTTTAACCTTACCTTGTCATGCTGAACTCGTCCGGCAAGCTCAGAGCATGAGTCCATCAAATGCTTGTTTCAGCATCTCTCATGATATTGATACTAATTTTTCAAAAACCTGTTTTTTAAATCGCTCCAATGAGAAATCTTCTGCCCGCTTCTTTGCTGCTTCAGCTAGTTTGGTATATAAATTCTCGTCTGCTATGACTTTATTTGTAAATTTCTTTTGCTGCTCCAGCGTCTCCCATAAAAACCCATTCTCTTCATGGGTAACAATTTCCGGCTGTCCGCCGGCATTAATGACTACCGGCACGCATCCGGCTCCCATTGCCTCCACAGTCGATATACCAAAATGCTCAGCATACTCAGGATGTTTTTTGAGATCTTCTCCATAGCCGGACGCGTGCCAGTATATCTTCGCTTTATTATACAAATCCCAAATAACTGCATTGGGTTTATTAATAACAAATTCAATCGGATATCCCTTGGCACTCTCCAATAAATTGGTAAAATCAGAATCATTTGTATCATGAATACTTGTGGCGACAACAAATTTCCAGTTCTTCAATCCCTCATCTATCATTTGTTTGAAAGTATCAATCATTACATGCTGTTTTTTAAAATCCTTATTCGCGATATTCATTGGTCGGTATCTTCCCACATGCAGGATGATATTTTCTTTCTTTCTATTTTTGGGGGAGAGTGAGACGGGTGGATACAATACCAAGTTGGGAATCTTTCGGAATAATCGTTTGTTGTACGACTGTGTAAACTCGGAATTATAAAATATCGCGTTTACTCTGGTTAATTTTAATTTAGTTTTTCTATCAAGATGCTTGAGTTGTAACGGCTGTTGGATGTGGACAAAAAGTTTCCCTGAAAGAAGGAAGGGGATGCTTCCGTCGCTGAGTATGATGATACTATCGAATTGTTTGGAAGCTTTGAGACGTTGCAAGAAACTCACTTTTGATGTAAATATATTTTTTCTCCGCTTTATTTTGGAGAGATCCAATGAAAAACGTTTTTCAATCGCTTTTATGTCATCAGCATTATCCCAAAAGACAAACACATCATGCTTCTCACTCAGACACGCGGCAAGGGTCATCATATACTTTTCTCCTCCTCCAAGATCATCCAAATAAGGGTCATAAATACCGATCTTCATACCATCATTTTATCAGCTTTTCTGCCTCTTGCATACTCAATGTATGCGTGATAGGATATTTTTGATATGAATGAAGAAATTTTAAAGAACATTTTCCTGCTTTTTTACTTTCTTTGGTCTCTTTTCTGGAAAGGGATTGCGTTATGGAGAGCAGCGCATTTCAAACAGAGAAATTGGTTTATTGTCATGATGATAGTAAATACAGTAGGTATTCTCGAACTTACGTATTTATTCCGCTTTGCAAAAAAACGCCTTACATGGGAAGAGATGAAAGGGTGGAAAAACGCGTTTTTTGAAAAAGAAAAAGTAAGAGAGAAAAAATAAGAATAAAATAGTATTTTTATACCACACTTTCCTCAGTCTGTTTTGTCTTTTCTTGAGAACTTTGATCTATCTTTGGATCTTTCTCATCCGTTTGGACAGTTGTATCCTCTCCAGCAGTTGTTTGTGTTTGATCTGTACTACTCTGTTCTATCGCATCCACTTCAGAAGTACCAGTACTTGCTTGTGATTCTGACGATGTACTCCCCTGTTGTGCAGCAGGCGCTACTTCTACAGAAGCCTCCTCAGCAAACATAACACCATAACTCCCTAAATACATAGAGAGCGTCAAAATACTTGTAATCAAAATCCTATCTTTCATATTTTAATTTCCAAAATTATTCATAATTTTAATAAACATTCTGCACATACAAAATGTTTAAATAAAAATATTATACATATTTCATAGATATCATTTTATACCCAAAGCATCAATATCTTTTTTTAGTTCTCCAACTAATTTTTTAGGTATTCTGTACCACCACCATGCTGGATTATCATCTCTAAAAATAGGCTTATTCAATACATTCGTTGCAATACTAAATCTATTATCCCATGGTTCAATCATTTTTTTTATCTTTTCTCTTGTAGTAAGAGGTACTTTACTTAACAATTCATCTAATAAATCTTTCCACGGGCTTACGCCCGTGGTATTAGTCTAGTACAAGCATA